>NZ_JARVSK010000049.1:0-38119 GCF_030209235.1 Pseudomonas sp. efr-133-TYG-103a | reverse complement strand
ATTGGTTCCTCCTGAGGAAAGGTCAGAAGGTGTAAACCTTATTCAGGACGGGACACTGCCATAAAAAAAGCCCCACCTGCTCACACAGGTGGGGCTTTTTGTTGACTGAAGGATTACGCGAGCGGTTTAGGCTCTTTGTTCTCTTCCAGTTCTTCACCGTTTTCAGTCACGACAGCCTTGGCCGGCTCGACGTTTTCGCTGACAGCCGGGGCTGGAGCGGAGACGGCTTCGACGGCAGGAGCAGGGCTGGCAGCTTCTGCCTGAGCGACAGGTGCAGCGCTCGCGGCAGCTTCGGCTTCCTTCTGCAGACGCTCGGCTTCCAGGCGGCGACGGCGAACTTCACGAGGATCGTTCGGCGCGCGACCGGTGCTGGCCATTGGCAGTGCCGGTTTCTCGGCGGCAGGCGCCGGAGCAGCTGCAGCTTCGACGGCAACTGGTGCGGCGACGATTTCCGGCGCTGCCGTCTGGTCAGCCGATTCAACCACGGGAGCGTCGGCCACTGGGGTTTCGGCTACAGCGGCTTCGGCTACAGGCGCCTCGGATACAGGTGCGACAGCAGCTGGCTTCTCGATCACTGGCTCGGCGGCTTTCGGCGCTTCGACAGGAGCAGCGGCCGGGGCCTCTACCACAGGAGCCGGTGCTTCAACGGCGACTGGCGCTTGTTCCGCAGCGGGGGCATCGACCTGCTCAGCCTGAGCAGCGGCTTTGACCTGACGCTCGAACGGGCTCAGCGACGCATCGAATTGAGCCACTTCAACTTCCGGCATGACCGAACGTTTGACCGGTGCATCCTGACTTTCGATGGCAGGTGCTTCGGCGACAGGCGCCTGCACAACAGGCTCAGGCGCTTTCTCGGCCGGTTCAACTGCCGAGGCTTCGGCTGTCGAGTTGGCGCGCTCTGCCTGACGGTGGGCATCAGCCTCGGCCGGGGCGCTGATCACGCTTTCAGCGACGGCTGCGGTGACCGCCAGACCTGCGGCGATTTCAGTGCTATTGCCCGAGTCACGGACTTCAGCGGCCTGTTCCTGGCCGCCTTCGCTGCCTTCAGAGCCTTCGATCACATCACCGTTGGCATCGCGCTGACGCTCACGACGGTTGCTGCGACGACGCTGACCACGGGAACGACGACGAGGGCGATCGCCTTCGGCGTGTTCCTGGTTATCGTCCTGCTGCTCTTCGTTGCTCAGCAATGTTTCGTCTTCGGCAGCCGCTGCAGCCTGCTCGGCGCGCGGTTGACGCTCTTCACGCGGCGGACGCGGCTGACGCTCTTCACGCGGGGCGCGTTCAGGACGTTCTTCGCGCGGCACATTGACTGCCGGAGCGGCATCCAGTGGTTCGCGCAGTTCACGCACGCGCTCTTCGCGCGGCTTGCGGTCTTCGCGCGGTGCACGTGGCTGACGCTCTTCACGCGGCGCACGAGGTTGACGTTCTTCCCGTGGTGCGGCGGTTTCGTCACGGGCTTCACGCGGCTCGCGCGGGGCACGTTCTTCGCGGGGAGCGCGCTCTTCACGAAGGGCGCGTTCTTCACGAGGTGCACGCTCTTCGCGCGGTGCGCGTTCTTCACGCTCGGCACGCGGCGCACGCTCTTCGCGAGGCTTGCGCTCTTCATCGCGGCGGCCGTTACGGCTGCGGCTCTGCTGGCGACCGTTGCGACGCTCTTCGTTGCGGGCAGGCCGCTCGGTGGCCGGTTTCTCGACGACGGCGGCCGGGGCAGCAGGCTCTTCCTTGGTCGCGAACAGGCTGACCAGGGATTTCACCAGGCCTTTGAACAGGCTTGGCTCATGGGCGACAGGCGCGGGAGCGACCGGTGCAGCGGTTTCGGTTGGCACTGGCGCGTTGGCGCGGGCCGGCGCGGTCTTGACCGCTGCTTCCTGGCGAACCAGCGTGCGAGTGGCGGCTGTCGGCTGGACTTCTTCCACTTCGGCGGCAGCCGCGGCAATCTCGTAGCTCGACTGCAGGCTGTGCGCTTCAGGGCTGTCGTCACGCAGACGCTGCACTTCGAAGTGAGGCGTTTCGAGGTGATCGTTCGGCAGGATGACGATGCGTGCACGAGTGCGCAGCTCGATCTTGGTGATCGAATTGCGTTTTTCGTTGAGCAGGAACGCAGCCACCGGGATCGGCACTTGAGCGCGGACTTCGGCGGTACGGTCTTTCAGGGCTTCTTCTTCGATCAGGCGCAGGATCGCCAGCGACAGCGATTCGACGTCGCGAATGATGCCGGTGCCGCTGCAGCGCGGGCACACGATGCCGCTGCTCTCGCCCAGAGACGGACGCAGGCGCTGACGGGACATTTCCAGCAGGCCGAAACGCGAAATGCGACCGACCTGAACTCGGGCACGGTCGGCTTCCAGGCTTTCGCGGACCTTTTCTTCCACGGCGCGCTGGTTCTTGGCAGGCGTCATGTCGATGAAGTCGATGACGATCAGGCCGCCGATGTCGCGCAGGCGCAGTTGACGGGCGATTTCTTCGGCCGCTTCAAGGTTGGTCTGCAGGGCGGTTTCTTCGATGTCGCTGCCTTTGGTGGCGCGCGCCGAGTTGATGTCGATGGACACCAGCGCTTCGGTAGGATCGATGACGATGGAGCCGCCGGAAGGCAGTTCGACGACGCGCTGGAAAGCGGTCTCGATCTGGCTTTCGATCTGGAAGCGATTGAAAAGGGGAACGCTGTCTTCGTACAGCTTGATCTTGCTGGCGTACTGCGGCATCACCTGACGGATGAAGGTCAGTGCTTCTTCCTGAGCTTCGACGCTGTCGATCAGCACTTCGCCGATGTCCTGGCGCAGGTAGTCACGGATGGCGCGGATGATGACATTGCTTTCCTGGTAGATCAGGAAAGGCGCGGCGCGGTCCTGGGAGGCCTCTTTGATGGCGGTCCACAGTTGCAGCAGGTAGTCGAGGTCCCACTGCATTTCTTCGCTGCTGCGGCCAAGACCGGCGGTGCGAACGATCAGGCCCATGTCGGCAGGGGCGATCAGGCCGTTGAGCGCTTCACGCAGCTCGTTGCGCTCTTCGCCTTCGATGCGACGCGAGATGCCGCCGGCGCGCGGATTGTTCGGCATCAGCACCAGATAACGACCGGCCAGGCTGATGAAGGTGGTCAGGGCTGCGCCCTTGTTGCCACGCTCTTCTTTTTCGACCTGAACGATGACTTCCTGGCCTTCGCTCAGGACGTCCTTGATGTTGACGCGGCCTTCAGGGGACTTCTTGAAGTATTCGCGGGAGATTTCTTTCAGCGGCAGGAAGCCGTGACGCTCGGAGCCGAAGTCGACAAACGCCGCTTCAAGGCTGGGTTCGATGCGCGTGATCCGGCCTTTATAGATGTTGGCCTTCTTCTGTTCGCGGGCCCCGGATTCGATGTCCAGGTCGTATAGGCGCTGGCCGTCTACCAGCGCAACACGCAACTCTTCGGGTTGAGTCGCGTTAATCAGCATTCTTTTCATGTAGTACCGTCGGTTTCCGGGCTGCCGGAAACGGCGTTCGGCACACACGACTTCTCACGGTCGGTGTCAGGGCGCGTCAGGAGTGTTTTAACACTCCAGTGTCTAGCGATATTCGGCCAGCGGGGCCGTAGTCGCGACGACGTTTCCTGCTTGCTGTGGTGACAAATGACACCCTGTCAGCAAAAGCTTTGTCAGGAGGAGGAATCAACCATCGGTAGCGGACGATATGAAGCGTCTTGAATAAAGCCTTTTGCTACACAGTCCGACGGTTGTGCGTCTCCACCCCACACGTATCCCTGATAATTCGGGTGCTGCCGCGCGCTGAATCCGCAACGGGTTGCATTTACCGCGATCTTCGATGGGAAGTTCGCGCGTCATGGCTCAAATAAGGCATGGTTTCCGAAGCATTCGCCCGGAGAGATTGCCTGCGACTGCACCTTGTGAACTGGCCTTGAACGTGGGCCTCGATGGCGAGTGACTCACTCCGCGATCGGGCTTGTTTCAGGCCTCATGTCACCTGCGCTCGTAACGCCTGCTGATCTTCCGTTGTCACCGAAAGCCCCGTAGGGCGGCCTCGCGCCCTCGTGAATTGCGTTGGTCAGGGCCGGTTGTCATACCGTTTGTCCGCTGTCCAGGCCGCTTTTGGCGGCGTTCGCGACTATAGCAGCAATCATTAAGTGCTTCAAATCCATAAAAAATTGTTATGATTTGCGCCATGACGAATATCACCCCCCCAACCCCTGGCGTCCAGCTGGTAGAGGTTGCGCCGGAACTTGCCGGTCAACGCATCGATAATTTTCTGATCACGTACCTCAAGGGCGTTCCCAAGACCTTGATTTACCGCATATTGCGCAAGGGCGAAGTGCGAGTGAACAAGGGGCGGATCAAGCCCGAGTACAAGCTTCAGGCCGGCGACATTGTGCGCGTCCCGCCAGTGCGCGTGCCTGAGCGCGACGAGCCGGTGCCGGTCGCTCAAGGCCTGCTGCAGCGGCTCGAAGCCGCCATCGTCCATGAGGACAAAGGCCTGATCGTCCTCAACAAGCCCGCTGGCATCGCGGTTCACGGCGGCAGCGGGCTGAGCTTCGGCGTCATCGAAGCCTTTCGTCAGTTGCGTCCCGATGCCAAGGAGCTCGAGCTGGTGCATCGCCTGGATCGGGACACCTCGGGTCTGCTGATGATTGCCAAGAAGCGCAGCATGTTGCGCCATCTGCATGAGCAATTGCGCGGCGACGGCGTCGACAAGCGCTACATGGCGCTGGTCCGCGGGCACTGGGCGACATCGCAGAAACAGGTCCGTGCGCCGTTGCTCAAGAGCAACCTGCGTTCCGGCGAGCGTATGGTCGAAGTGAACGATGAGGGCAAAGAGGCGCTGACGCTTTTCAAGGTGCTGCGCCGCTTCGGTGACTTTGCCACCATGGTCGAGGCGCGTCCGATAACCGGTCGTACCCACCAGATTCGCGTGCATGCGCTGCACGCCGGTCACTGCATTGCTGGCGACAGCAAATACGGTGATGAAGATTTCACCCGGGAAATCCGCGATCTGGGCGGCAAGCGCCTGTTCCTGCATGCTTATGCCTTGACCGTGCCGCTGCCCGATGGCGGCGAGCTGAAACTCGAAGCGCCCGTGGACGAGATGTGGGCCAAGACTGTGGAGCGATTGAGTGCGCCCTGATTATGAGCTGCTGATTTTCGACTGGGACGGCACGCTGTCCGATTCCGTAGGCCGCATCGTCGATGCCATGCAAGCCGCCGCAAATCTCTCTGCAAGGCCTGTGCGTGACGAGGCGGCAATCAAGGGGATCATCGGCTTGGGTTTGCCGGAGGCGATTCGTACGCTCTATCCGGAAATCACTGCCAATGACCTGATCGATTTTCGCCAACACTACGCCGACAGCTACATGGCAATGGACGTTGAGCCTTCGAAGCTGTTCGAGGGTGTGCACGAGTCGCTGGAGGCGTTCCGCGCCGAAGGCTATCGGCTCGCGGTTGCGACCGGTAAGGCCCGTCGGGGGCTGGATCGCGTGCTCAAGGCGCACGGCTGGCAGGATTACTTCGACGCTACCCGGGCGGCGGATGAAACCGCCAGCAAGCCTGATCCGCTGATGCTCAACGAGATTCTTCAGCAGTGCGGTGTGCGGCCTGAAAAGGCGCTGATGGTCGGCGACGCTTCATTTGATTTGTTGATGGCCCGTAATGCTGGCATGGATTCAGTGGCGGTGGGGTACGGAGCGCAGGCTCTGGACTCGTTGCGCCAGTACGAACCGCGCCTGGCGATCGGGCATTTTTCCGAGCTGCGCACCTGGTTGGGTGTGCGGGCCGCCGAATCTTCGTTGTTGGGGTAATTAATCTATGTCGGACGAATGGAAGTCACCGTCTTCGCAGGATAAAGACGAGGGTGACAGCAAGCTTGATGCAAAAAGCTGGAAACTCCTGGAAAAGACGCTGTTGGCCAACGTGCAGGAGCATCGTCGCACCCGTCGCTGGGGAATCTTCTTCAAATCCCTGACTTTCATTTACCTGTTCGGCGCGCTGGCGTTGTTTTCGCCGCTGATGGATTTTGAAAAGGGCGCGTCGCGCAAGAGCAGCCACACCGCGCTGATCGAAGTCAAAGGCATGATCGCCGACACCGAAGCGGCCAGCGCTGACAATATCGTCGGCAGCTTGCGTGCGGCCTTCGAGGACGAAAAGACCAAGGGTGTGATTCTGCGGATCAACAGCCCAGGGGGCAGTCCCGTGCAGTCCGGTTATATATATGACGAAATTCGTCGTCTGCGCGCCAAGAAGCCAGAGATCAAGGTATATGCCGTCATCACCGATCTGGGTGCCTCTGGCGCGTACTACATTGCCAGCGCGGCCGACCAGATCTACGCCGATAAAGCGAGTCTGGTGGGTTCCATTGGCGTGACGGCGGCCGGGTTCGGGTTTGTCGGCACCATGGAGAAACTTGGCGTCGATCGTCGTACTTATACGTCCGGCGAGCACAAGGCGTTCCTGGACCCGTTCCAGCCGCCCAAAGCTGATGAGACCGCCTTCTGGCAGAGCGTGCTGGACACCACGCATCAGCAGTTCATTGCCAGCGTGAAAGCAGGCCGCGGCGAACGCCTTAAGGACAAAGAACATCCCGAGTTGTTTTCCGGTCTTGTCTGGACGGGCGAGCAGGCGGTGGGGCTGGGTCTGGTCGACGGCCTGGGCAGTGCGAGCTATGTGGCGCGCGAGATCATCGGCGAGAAGGAGATGGTCGACTACACCGTCGAGGAGTCGCCATTCGATCGCTTCTCCAAGAAGCTTGGCTCCAGTGTGGCGGAACAGATTGCCATGTGGGCCGGTTTCAAGGGCCCAACGCTGCGCTGATCGGTCTGCACCAATGAAAAACCCGGCCATTGGTCGGGTTTTTTTGTGGCTTGCGTTGGCGATCGGTCAGGGCAGCTGCACGCCCTCGGCCGTCAGCATGTCCACCAGTCTGATCAGGGGAAGGCCTATCAGGCTCGTCGCATCTGGGCCTTCGGTGCTGCGGAACAGGGTGACGCCCAGGCCTTCTGCCTTGAAACTGCCCGCGCAGTCATACGGCTGTTCTGCATGAAGATAGCGGCTGATGCTTGCCTGATCGAGCGCGCGCATGTGCACGGTAAAAGGTATGCAGTCGACCTGACAGTGACCGGTGCTGCTGTTATACAGCGCAAGACCTGTGAGGAAGCTCACGCTTTTGCCGCTGCTGGCAGTGAGCTGTTCCATGGCGCGTTCGAAGCTGTGCGGTTTGCCAAGAACCTGCTCCCCCAGCACGGCCACTTGATCGGATCCGATGATCAGATGCTCGGGATAATCGTGGGCCAGCGCCATGGCTTTCTCCCGCGCCAGGCGCATGACCAGTGTCCGGGCAGGCTCTGCGGGCTGGCGGCTTTCATCGATGTCCGGCGACGCGCAGACGAACGGCAAGCGCAGGCGATCGAGCAATTGACGTCGATAAGGCGAGCTGGAGGCAAGGAGTAAAGGCAGCATGGGGTTCTCCGAAACATGAAAGTCGAGTGTAATCAGAGGGTCAGGTTGCGAACAGCCCTGAATTTCCTTTGACAGTCGCAGGGCTCGTCCCTAGAATGCTGCGCCTATGTTGAATGACCCGATTCCACCTCACGTTGACCCGCGCAAATTAGCTGATCGTGGCACTACTCTTGAAGGAGAGTTGCCGCTGGCTGATTTGGAGAGACTCTGCGACCCGCTTGCTGACAATCTCGGTACAGTGCAGGCGAAATTCGTTTTTGAACGAGACGAGCAACGCGCCGTGGTTATCCACAGCGACATTGACGTCGAAGTCAAAATGGTTTGCCAGCGTTGTCTTGAGCTGGTCACCCTGCCGATCCACAGCGAATGCAGTTACGCGGTGGTGAAGGAGGGTGCAAATACCCAGTCGTTGCCGAAAGGCTATGACGTGCTGGAACTCGGCGAAGATCCATTGGATCTGCTGGCATTGATCGAGGATGAGCTTCTGCTCGCCTTGCCCATTGTGCCAACTCATGATCCGAAAGAATGCCAGCAGCCGGCGGGCCTCGATGAGCCCGAGCCGAGCGTGGACGAGGTAACGCGGTCCAACCCGTTCAGTGTATTGGCGCAGTTAAAGCGTGACCCAAACGTTTAGGAGTTAATCAATTATGGCTGTTCAGCAGAACAAAAAATCCCGCTCTGCCCGCGACATGCGCCGTTCGCACGACGCTCTCGAGGCTAGCACTCTGTCTGTAGAAAAAACCACCGGTGAAGTTCACCTGCGTCACCACGTATCGCCAGAAGGCGTATACCGTGGCCGTAAAGTGATCGACAAGGGCGCTGACGAGTAATTTCTTGTCCGCTCCGGTCATCGCGATCGACGCAATGGGCGGGGACTTCGGTCCCCGCAGCATTGTTCAGGCCAGCATTGCCTGCCTGCTCGCAACACCCTCGCTTCATCTGACCCTCGTCGGTCAAGCTCCCCTACTTGAAGACCTCATCGCACGCCATTCCGGTGTCGATCGATCGCGCCTGCTCGTCGTCAATGCCACGGAAGTGATCACCATGGACGACCGGCCCGCCGTCGCCTTGCGTGGCAAGCCGGACTCCTCGATGCGCGTGGCATTGCGTCTGCTGGCAGACGGGCAGGCTCAGGCGTGTGTCAGTGCGGGCAATACCGGTGCGCTCATGGCGTTGTCGCGGTTTGTGCTCAAGACCCTGCCGGGCATCGATCGGCCGGCCATGGTGGCCGCGATCCCTACTCAGCGTGGTTACTGCCAGTTGCTGGATCTGGGCGCGAACGTGGACTCCAGCGCCGATAACCTCTATCAGTTCGCGGTAATGGGGTCGGTGGCGGCGCAAGCGCTGGGTGTGACGCGGCCCAAGGTGGCCTTGCTCAACGTGGGCACCGAGGACATCAAGGGCAATCAGCAGGTCAAGCTGGCGTCGAGTCTTTTGCAGGCTGCGCCGGGCCTCAATTATGTCGGGTTCATCGAGGGCGATGGCCTGTACCGGGGCGAGGCCGATGTGGTGGTCTGCGATGGTTTCGTGGGCAATATCCTGCTCAAGTCGAGCGAGGGGTTGGCAACGATGATTGGTGACCGGATCGAAACCCTGTTCCGCCAGAACGTGATGTCCAGGGCCGTCGGTGCGCTGGCGTTGCCGCTGCTCAAGCGCCTGAAGGCTGACCTTGCGCCGGCTCGGCACAATGGCGCGAGCTTTCTCGGCTTGCAGGGCATCGTGATCAAAAGCCACGGTTCTGCCGGGGCGCAGGGGTTTCAGAGCGCGATCCAGCGGGCGCTCATCGAAATCCAGGAAAATCTTCCAGAACGGCTGCATGGGCGTCTGGAAGAGCTGCTCTAGAATCTGGGTCTGCGTCTTGCGCTAGAATGTGACCCCTGTGACTGCTTGGTCATCCAACTGACCAGTCGCAACACTTTGAATTATCTTGCGTTCGGCCTCGCCGGGCGTTCTTTTCGACGACAATAATCAGGGGCTTGTCAATGTCTGCTTCCGTCGCATTCGTCTTTCCGGGCCAGGGCTCGCAGTCCCTCGGCATGCTTGCCGAGCTGGGCGCGCAGTACCCGTTGGTGCTGGACACGTTCAAAGAAGCCTCCGATGCGCTGGGCTATGACCTCTGGGCGCTGACTCAGCAGGGCCCGGAAGAAACCCTCAATCAGACCGACAAAACCCAGCCTGCGATTCTGACGGCGTCCATTGCACTCTGGCGTCTCTGGCTGGCAGAAGGCGGCGCGCGTCCTGCCTACGTCGCCGGTCACAGTCTGGGCGAATACAGCGCCCTGGTCGCAGCTGGCAGCCTGTCGCTCGCCGATGCGGTCAGGCTGGTGGAGCGTCGCGGTCAATTGATGCAAGAGGCCGTGCCTGCAGGGCAGGGCGGTATGGCGGCGATTCTCGGCCTTGAAGACGCGGACGTCATCGCGGCCTGTGCCGAAGCGGCGCAGGGCGATGTGGTCAGCGCGGTGAACTTCAACTCGCCCGGTCAGGTGGTCATTGCAGGCGCCAAGGCGGCTGTCGATCGTGCCATCGAGGTCTGCAAGGGCAAGGGCGCCAAACGCGCGCTGCCGCTGCCGGTCAGCGTTCCGTCGCACTGTGAACTGATGCGCCCGGCGGCCGAGCGTTTCGCCGAGTCGATCGCCGCCATCGACTGGCAGGCGCCGCAGATTCCTCTGGTACAGAACGTCAGCGCCAGCGTCGCTGCCGATCTCCAGACGCTGAAAACCGACTTGTTGCAGCAGCTTTACAAGCCGGTCCGCTGGGTCGAATCGGTTCAGGCGCTGGCGGCCAATGGCGCCCTGCAACTGGTCGAATGCGGCCCGGGCAAGGTGCTTGCCGGATTGAACAAGCGTTGCGCCGACGGCGTGGCCACTCACAACCTCAATACCCCAGATGCCTTCGTCGCCACCCGTGCGGCGCTGGCCTGATAAGGAGAACTGCATGAGTCAGGGTAAAGTTGCACTGGTGACCGGCGCCAGCCGCGGAATTGGCCGGGCTATCGCCCTGGAGCTGGGCCGTAATGGCGCGATCGTGGTCGGGACCGCGACCTCGGAGTCCGGCGCTGAAAAAATCACCGCCTACCTCAAGGAAAACGGCATCGAAGGCTTTGGTCTGGCGCTGGATGTTGGCAGCGACGAGTCTGTCTCGGCTGCCTTGGCGCAGATTCAGGAGCGTGTCGGCGCGCCGTTGATCCTGATCAACAACGCAGGCATCACACGTGACAACCTGATGATGCGCATGAAGGATGACGAATGGCATGACGTCATCAATACCAATCTGAACAGCCTGTATCGCCTGTCCAAGGGCGTACTGCGCGGCATGACCAAGGCTCGCTGGGGTCGCATCATCAGCATTGGCTCCGTAGTGGGTGCCATGGGCAACGCAGGTCAAGTAAACTATGCAGCCGCCAAGGCGGGTCTGGAAGGCTTCGGCCGCGCGCTGGCGCGTGAAGTCGGTTCGCGGGCAGTGACGGTGAACTCGGTCACCCCGGGCTTCATCGACACCGATATGACGCGCGAGCTGCCAGAGGCACAACGTGATTCCCTGACGGCTCAGATTCCTCTGGGTCGACTGGGGCAGGCCGAAGAGATTGCGCACGTGGTCGCTTTTCTTGCCTCGGAAGGTGCAGGCTACGTTACCGGGGCTACAATCCCCGTTAACGGCGGCATGTACATGTGACCAGCCGTATCGAAAAAATGTCATACGGGCTGTCTAAAATCCGTTATAAAGCTGAAATCTATTAATGGGTCGAGGGCTGATGGGCGTATCGGGAATTGCGTTTAGCTTGAAATGCGCAAAACCTCTTCTATACACTTACCCATCGGCCAGCTGCCCGAATTTGTCCACTAGGAGTTAAAACACGGTATGAGCACCATCGAAGAGCGCGTCAAGAAAATCGTTGCCGAACAACTTGGCGTCAAGGAAGAGGAAGTGACCAACAGTGCTTCCTTCGTTGAAGACCTGGGTGCCGACTCCCTTGATACCGTTGAGCTGGTAATGGCTCTGGAAGAGGAATTCGAGACCGAAATCCCTGACGAAGAAGCCGAGAAGATCACCACTGTTCAAGCTGCTATCGATTACGTTACCGCCCACCAGGCGTAAGATTTTGTAGTCGTAGTTTGCTGTCCTGGAAAAACCGCACTGCCCTTGGCGTGCGGTTTTTTCTTTAAACAGGGCCGCATTTCGTCAATAGAAAAAAGGAGAGTCCTGTGTCGCGTAGACGCGTCGTGGTCACCGGTATGGGTATGCTTACGCCATTGGGCACGGATGTGCCTAGCACCTGGCAAGGCATTCTGGCTGGCCAGAGTGGCATTGGCCTTATCGAGCACACGGACCTTTCGGCTTACACCACCCGCTTCGGCGGTTCGGTCAAGGGATTCCAGGTCGAAGATTACCTGTCGCCCAAAGAGGCACGCAGGCTCGATCTGTTCATTCAATACGGTCTGGCTGCGAGCTTTCAGGCTGTGCGCAACGCCGGTATCGAGATCACCGACGCCAACCGCGAGCGTGTCGGCGTGGCCATGGGGTCGGGCATCGGTGGGCTGACCAACATCGAAAACACCAGCCGACTGCTGCATGAGCAGGGCCCTGGCAAGATCTCCCCGTTCTTCGTGCCGGGTTCGATCATCAACATGATTTCCGGTTTCCTGTCGATCCATCTGGGCGCGCAGGGACCCAACTACGCAATCGCCACCGCTTGCACGACGAGCACGCACTGCATCGGCATGGCAGCGCGCAACATTGCCTACGACGAGGCGGACGTTATGATCGCCGGCGGCGCGGAAATGGCGGCGTGCGGTCTGGGCATGGGCGGTTTCGGCGCCTCCCGAGCGCTGTCCACCCGCAATGACGAGCCGGCGCGCGCCAGCCGTCCGTGGGACAAGGGCCGTGATGGCTTCGTGCTTTCCAATGGCGCGGGCGCGCTGGTTCTGGAAGAGCTGGAGCACGCCAAGGCGCGTGGCGCGACCATTTACGCCGAGCTGATCGGCTTCGGCATGAGCGGTGATGCTTTCCACATGACTTCGCCGCCGGACGATGGCGCTGGCGCCGCCCGCTGCATCGCCAATGCGCTGCGCGACGCGAAGGTCGCGCCCGAGCAGGTGCAGTACATCAACGCCCACGGCACGTCCACCCCGGCTGGCGACCTGGCTGAAGTCAACGCCATCAAGACGGTATTTGGCGATCATGCCTACAAACTGGCAGTCAGCTCGACCAAGTCCATGACCGGTCATTTGCTGGGTGCGGCAGGGGCGATCGAGGCGATCTTCAGCGTGCTGGCGATCAAGGATCAGGTGGCACCGCCGACCATCAACCTCGATGAGCCGGATGAAGGCTGTGACCTGGACTTCGTCCCGCACGAACCGCGCCGGATGCCGATTGATGTGGTGATCTCCAATTCCTTCGGCTTTGGTGGCACAAACGGTTCGCTGGTTTTCCGCCGGTTTGCCGAATGACATTGTGCTGGGTCGATGGCGTCGCGGCAGATTCGCTGTCCGTGAAGGACCGGGGATTGGCCTACGGCGATGGTTTTTTTGAAACCATTCTGGTCAAGTCCGGGCAGCCATTGCTTTTGCAGCGGCATCTGGAGCGTCTGGCGCTTGGCGGCAAGCGCCTGGGCCTGAGCCTGGATCTGCCGCTGATTGAACGCGAGTGTCGGTCGTTCGCCAGCCAGATGGGCCAGGGCGTGATGAAGCTGATCGTCACCCGCGGCGATGGCTTGCGCGGCTACGCGCCCGGCCATGACGCACAGCCCCGGCGCATTCTTCAGGCCAGCCCGCTGCCGGCCTACCCGCAGGGCAATGCGGAGCAGGGCGTTCGGCTTTATGCCTGTCAGACCCGCCTCGCCGAGCAGCCGTTGCTGGCCGGGCTCAAGCATCTCAATCGTCTGGAGCAAGTCATTGCCCGCGGCGAATGGCAGGATAGCGACCACGCTGAGGGCCTGATGCGCGATACGTGCGGGCGCGTCATCGAAGGTGTCTTCAGCAATCTGTTTCTGATCAAGGGCGGCGTGCTGCTGACCCCGGATCTGCGTCGTTGCGGTGTAGCCGGGGTGATGCGTGCGGAGCTGCTGGCGCTTGCCGAGCAGACGAGCATTCCCGCACGGGAGCTCGATCTGCAGATGTCCGACCTGCAGAAAGCCGATGAAGTCTTCGTCTGCAACAGTGTCTATGGCATCTGGCCTGTACGCGGCGTCGAGCGACTGAACTGGCCCGTCGGGCCGCTCACCCGTAAACTGCAAAGTCTTGTTCGCGGGCTTCTGGATATCTGATTCGTGATCCGAAAATTATTCGTCTTGCTGGAAACGGGAGTAGTTCTGGCGGGGCTCGCGCTGGGTGTGGCCTTCTGGCAACAACATACCGCGCTGCAGCAACCGTTGAACCTGAATCAGGAGCGCCTGCTTGACGTGCCTTCGGGGTCATCACCCACCGGGGTACTGAACCGTCTTCAGGCCGATGGCGTGATCAAGGACGCCTTCTGGTTGCGGCTTTACTGGCGTTTCAACCTTCAGGGGCAGGCGCTGCACAGCGGCGAATACCGCATGGCGCCGGGCATGAGCGCCCAATCACTGCTGGCCCTGTGGCAAAAAGGCGAGGTCGTGCAATACAGCGTCACGCTGGTCGAGGGCTGGACCTTCCGGCAGGTACGTGCCGCGCTGGCGAAACAACCGAAGCTCGAGCAGACGCTGAACAACCTCAGCGACAGTGAACTGATGGCGAAGCTGGGACACCCTGATGTGTTTCCCGAGGGCCGTTTCTTTCCTGACACGTACCGTTATGTGCGCGGGATGACCGACGCCGAGTTGCTCAAACAGGCCTATAACCGACTTGATGAGGTGCTTGCACAAGAGTGGGATCAGCGTGCGGCGGATGTGCCTTACGTCGATCCTTACCAAGCGCTGATCATGGCTTCGCTGGTCGAAAAAGAGACGGGCGTGCCGCAGGAACGCGGACAGATCGCGGGGGTGTTCGTGCGACGCTTGCAACAGGGCATGTTGCTGCAGACCGATCCAACGGTCATCTACGGCCTGGGCGAGCGATACAACGGCAAGATCACCCGCGCGTTCCTCAAAGAGGCCACGCCGTATAACACCTATGTGATTTCCGGACTGCCGCCGACGCCGATTGCGATGGTCGGGCGCGAAGCCATCCATGCGGCCATGAATCCTGCGCCAGGCAACAGCCTCTACTTCGTCGCGCGGGGCGATGGCAGCCATGTCTTTTCAGCCGATCTGGAGGCTCATAACGCAGCGGTGAAGGAGTTTCAGCTCAAGCGGCGCGCCGATTATCGGTCAAGCCCTGCGCCAATTGTTGCGCCGACGCCGGACGTGGACCCTGTCCCGACGGCCGAGAAGCCGGCAATCGAGCCAGCGCCGGCGCCACAGGTGCCGGCACAACAGGCACAGCCTGCCGAGTCAGCGCCTGCCGAGCCATCATCGTCTGAGCACGGCTCCCCAGAAGTCGCTCAGCCTGAGCCCTCTGCCAAAGAGCCGTCGAATCCGCCTGCCGACACCGCTGATAACGCTGCGAAAGGCGAGCAGAGCCCGCAATGAATCTGATTAAGGACTGCCTGTGACTGGTTTGTTTATTACGCTGGAAGGTCCCGAAGGCGCGGGTAAAAGCACCAACCGCGAGTATCTTGCCGAACGCCTGCGCAGCCAGGGCGTTGACGTGGTGCTCACCCGCGAGCCTGGCGGCACGCCGCTGGCCGAACGTATCCGCGAGCTGCTTCTGGCGCCGAGCGATGAAACCATGCACGCCGACACCGAGCTATTGCTGGTGTTCGCTGCCCGTGCCCAGCACCTGGCAGGCGTGATCCGCCCCGCACTGGCGCGCGGCGCGGTGGTGCTGTGTGACCGTTTTACAGATGCTACTTACGCCTATCAGGGGGGGGGTCGCGGACTTTCCGTGCAGCGCATTTCGGCGCTGGAAGATTTCGTGCAGGGTGACCTGCGTCCCGATCTGACCCTGGTGTTCGACCTGCCGGTCGAGATCGGACTTTCGCGAGCGGCTGCCCGTGGTCGGCTGGATCGGTTCGAGCAGGAAGGCCGGGCCTTTTTCGAAGCCGTGCGCAATACCTATCTGAACCGCGCCGCGGCAGCGCCCGAGCGTTATCGTCTGGTGGATGCCGCGCAGCCACTGGCGCAGGTGCAGGTGTCGCTCGACGCGCTGGTGCCGGACCTGCTCGACCTGCTGGCGGTCCGTCGCAATGGCTGAGGCTTATCCTTGGCAACAAAGCCTGTGGCAGCAGTTGGCTGGCCGACCCCGGCATGCTCATGCCTATCTGCTGCATGGCCCGGCGGGCATTGGCAAGCGTGCCCTCGCCGAACGGCTCATGTACCTGCTGCTCTGCCAGCAGCCGCAGGGGCTTGAGGCGTGCGGTCACTGCAAATCCTGCTCACTGCTGGCAGCAGGCAGTCATCCAGATAATTACGTGCTGGAGCCGGAAGAAGCGGACAAGGCGATCAAGGTCGATCAGGTTCGCGATCTGGTCAGCTTCGTCGTGCAGACCTCGCAAATGGGCGGGCGCAAGGTGGTGCTGATCGAGCCTGTCGAATCGATGAACATCAATGCCGCCAACGCCTTGCTGAAGAGTCTGGAAGAGCCCTCGGGCGATACCGTCCTGTTGCTCGTCAGTCATCAGCCGAGCCGATTGCTGCCGACCATCAAAAGCCGTTGTGTGCAGCAGGCGTGCCCACTGCCGGGTGAGGCAATGAGTGTCGCCTGGCTGGCCGAGGCTTTACCGGAGTCTACCGAAGAGGAGCGACGCGAACTGCTCACGCTGGCCGCCGGTTCACCGTTGGCGGCTGTCAGCCTGCAGGCGCAGGGTGTGCGCGAGCAACGTGCGCTGGTGGTCGATGGCGTGAAAAAGCTGCTCAAGGGGCAACAGTCGCCGACGCAGTTGGCCGAGGGCTGGAAGGATGTACCCTTGCTGCTGCTGTTCGACTGGTTTTGCGACTGGTCGAATCTGATTCTGCGCTACCAATTGACGCAGGATGAAGAGGGGCTCGGGCTGCCCGACATGCGTAAAGTGCTGCAGTACCTGGCGCAGAAATCGCCACAGGGCAGCGTGCTGGCGATCCAGGACTGGGTCCTCCTGCAGCGCCAGAAAGTGCTGTCCAAGGCGAACCTGAACCGGGTTTTATTGCTCGAAGCGTTATTGGTGCAGTGGGCAGGTCTCACCGGACAGGGTTAGACTGGCCATCTGCCTGATATCAGTACTACCGAGGAATCGAGATGAGCGTGCCACTGAGTCCAGGTCCACGTAACGGTATTCTGTCCCTGACCATCAAGGACAAGTCTGTCCTGTATGCCGCCTATATGCCGTTCATCAAGAATGGCGGCCTGTTCATCCCCACCAGCAAGAGTTACAAGCTCGGTGACGAGGTGTTCATGCTGCTCAATCTGATGGATGAGCCGGAGAAGATTCCGGTCGCGGGCAAGGTCACCTGGATCACGCCCAAGGGCGCGCAGGGTAACCGGGCTGCCGGCGTTGGCGTGCAGTTCAACGACGGCGACAACACGGCCCGCAACATGATTGAAAACTACCTGGCCGGAGCCCTCAAATCCGACCGTCCGACCCACACGATGTAAGTTGCCCCTGTTGCCATGCTTGTAGATTCCCATTGCCACCTCGATCGACTCGATCTCAGCGCCCACGACGGCTCTCTCGATAACGCCCTCGCGGCTGCGCGGGCGCGGGGCGTAGGTCATTTTCTGTGTATCGGCGTCAGCGCCGACAATGCGGATGCTGTGAAAGCGCTCGCCGATCGCTACGACGATGTCGACTGCTCGGTCGGCATTCACCCGCTGGACCTGAAGCCGGGCGAAGCGCCGGCACTTGAGTGGCTGCTTGGCGAACTCAACCACTCCCGCGTGGTGGCCATTGGCGAAACCGGTCTGGATTACCACTACGAGCCTGAGGCCGCAGAGTTGCAGCAGGCGTCGTTTCGTCTGCATCTGCAGGCAGCGAACGTCACCGGCAAGCCCGTGATCGTTCACACCCGTGGCGCCCGCGCCGATACCCTGGAGCTTCTGCGCGAGGCCGCCCTGCCGCAAGGTGGCGTGCTGCATTGCTTCACCGAAGACTGGGACATGGCCAAGGCGGCTCTGGACCTGGGCTTCTATATTTCGCTCTCGGGTATCGTGACCTTCCGCAATGCCGATGCCTTGCGTGACGTCGCCAGCAAAGTGCCCGCCGACCGGCTGCTGGTGGAGACCGATTCGCCCTATCTGGCGCCCATTCCCTACCGGGGCAAACCCAACCTGCCTGAGTACGTGCGCGAGGTGGCAGAGTTTCTGGCGATGCTGCGAGGCGAGAGTTACGAGCGCTTCGCCGAACAGACCAGTGCCAACTTCAAGCGCCTGTTCCCGCTGGCAAGAGTGAAGGCAGCGGCCTGACGGTAAATCGCAGGCAAAAAAAACCCGGGTTCTGGGGGGTGAATCCGGGTTAAGACCATTAGGAGTAAAACAAAGACACGCTATCCATTGGTGTCTTTACCGATGCTGGCACTTGGGGGAGATGCCGCATCGACGAAGTTAAGTATCGATCAGAATCCGCCATCGTCCAGCGTCCGCTGTACGTTTTTTAAACAGTTTTGGAATACCTGACCTGCTGTTGATAGCTCAAAGCATGGCAGTCGGGATTTATTCCCACCATCTTCTCGTATCCGGCACAATCGTGCGTTGATCTTGCGCGAACGGGAACGGTTCGGCGCAGTTCGCGGGAATTAGTGCCGCACGTTTGATAAAACTTGGCAACCGCCCACGGCAAAAGCGACAAAGCCGGGACTCGATTGATGCAGGGTGTTCGAACGCCCTGATCACGAGGGGCGCCAAGTTGTCAGGAAGCGTCGATATGGTCGGATGATCCGTGCAATTTGCTGCAAGTTAGGCATAATGTGCGGCTTCGATTTTGAACCCGCAGCCTCTTCCTATGCAGAAAGAACCTCGTAAGGTCCGTGAATTTCGGCGCCGTGAGCAGGAAATTCTCGATACCGCATTAAAGCTGTTTCTTGAACAGGGTGAAGACAGCGTCACCGTCGAGATGATTGCGGACGCCGTCGGTATCGGCAAAGGCACTATCTATAAACATTTCAAATCGAAGGCGGAGATTTATCTGCGCCTGATGCTCGACTACGAGCGCGATCTGAACGAGCTGCTGCATTCTGCTGACGTCGATAAGGACAAGGAAGCGCTGTCCCGCGCTTATTTCGAGTTCCGCATGCGAGATCCGCAGCGCTACCGTCTGTTTGACCGTCTGGAAGAGAAGGTGGTCAAGGGCAATCAAGTGCCCGAGATGGTCGAGCAGTTGCACAAGATCCGCGCGTCGAACTTCGAGCACCTGACCTTGCTGATCAAGGGCCGCATCTCTGAAGGCAAACTCGAAGACGTTCCGCCGTATTTCCATTACTGCGCCGCCTGGGCGCTGGTGCATGGCGCTGTTGCGCTGTACCACTCGCCGTTCTGGAGCAATGTTCTGGAGGACCAGGAAGGGTTCTTCCAGTTCCTGATGGACATTGGCGTGCGCATGGGTAACAAGCGCAAGCGCGACGTCGAGCCTGGCCACGACCTCAAGCCGGAAATCTCCAGCAACTGAACGCCAGTGAGTCGCCGCTGAGCATGGGCGGCGAGTCCACGGATTCGACGAAACGCCATCAGGGCTTTGGGCTCGCTGGTGGCGGCTTAACGGTAATCTGCAACCAAGGGCTGCCCATTTCCCGAGCTGGCGCAAAAGCTGCATTACACAGCCATTCGCCGGTTTTCCGTCGCCGGACTTTGGAGGAAATAATGCGTAGCCTGGTTCTTTTGCTGGCGTTTTTGGCGTTGAGTGGCTGCATGCACGTCAGCGATCTGGCACAGGGCGCCCACGATGAGCTCAGTGATGCAGGTCTGCTGGATCACAGCTCGACTCGTCGTCTGAACAACTTCCGTCTGCAACCTGATTCCTACATCTATATCGCGCAAGGCGCTTTCGCACCGCCAGGTGGGGCGTATCCACGTCCCAATGTGGTAGCCGAAGAGGCCTTCAACGGTTTCGTCGAATATTTCCCCATGGTCCGTCGCGCCCGGGCACCGGAAGGGCTTGATGACGCGATGAATGAAGCCAGGGCCGCCGGCGCGCATTATCTGCTCTACACCCGTTTCGCCAAGGCTGACGATCGCATCGGCACCTTTGATGAGTGGTCGGATCAGGAAGTCGTGGACCGTCTGGGCGTTGACAGTGGTGTGATTCAACTGATGCTGATCGAAACCAACACCCGCTATTTGATCGATTCGGCGCGCATTCACAACCGTGGTGGCCTGCTGACCTTGCGTGACACCAAGCCTGAAGATTTGCTAGGACCACCGATGCAGGCTTACGCTCGCAGTCTCTTGGGCGTCGAAGCCCGCTGAGGAGAGACGTATGAGTGGTTCGGGCAAAGCCAACGATCTATTGGCGCAAATCCCCAAGACCGGCAAGGGTCTGCCGCCCGTTCACCTGTGGAATCCTGATTTCTGCGGCGATATCGACATGCGTATCGCCCGTGACGGCACCTGGTTCTATCTGGGAACGCCGATCGGTCGAAAGCCGATGGTGCGTCTGTTCTCGACCATCATCCGTCGCGACGGTGATGACTACTTCCTGATCACGCCGGTCGAAAAGGTGGGCATCACCGTCGACGACGCGCCGTTCGTGGCGGTCTTGCTGGACGTGCAGGGCGAAGGTGAGTCTCAGGTCCTGACCTTCACCACCCATGTCGAGGACGTCATCGAGCTCGGTCCTGAACATCCGATGCGCGTCAGCGTAGATCCCGACACGCAAGAGCCTGCCCCTTATGTGCATGTGCGCGCCAACCTTGAGGCGTTGATTCATCGCAACGTCTTTTATCAATTGGTCGATCTGGCCGTCGTGCGCCAGATCGATGGGCAGCGTTGGCTGGGTGTCTGGAGTGCTGGCGAGTTCTTTCGCATCGGTCTTGAACCCTGAACCGCGCGCTGCCGCGATGCCGATCCGTTTCATGGCTCAATTGCCTGGCGTGCGCCACGCGGTTAAAGTGCCGCCCCCCGATTTTTCTGAGGTTTTTCCATGAGCCAGTCCTTTGATATCGCCGTGATCGGCGCAACCGGTACTGTCGGCGAAACCATCGTCCAGATCCTCGAAGAACGCGACTTTCCGATTGGCGAATTGTATCTGCTGGCCAGTGCAGAGTCGGCTGGTAGCTCGGTGCCGTATCGCGGCAAGAATGTTCGCGTGCGCGAGGTCGACGCGTTTGAGTTCGGTAAAGTCAACATCGCATTCTTTGCTGCAGGCCCGGCAGTCACGCGCAGCTATGCCTCGCGCGCTGTCGCCGCCGGTTGCGCGGTCATCGACCTGTCGGGCGGCTTGCCCATGGATCAGGCGCCCAATGTGGTGCCTGAGGTCAACGGCGCCTTGCTCGCCACCTTGGCAAGACCCCTTCAGGTTGCCTGCCCCAGCCCGAGCGCCGCGGCGTTGGCATTGGTGCTTTCACCGCTGCGCGACCTGCTGAAGATCGAGCGCGTCAGCGTCACCGCTTGCCTGGCAGTGTCCAGTCAGGGGCGCGAAGGGGTGACTGAGCTGGCGCGGCAGACTGCCGAACTGCTGAACGTGCGGCCCCTCGAACCGCGGATCTTCGACCGGCAAATGGCGTTTAACCTGCTCGCCCAGGTGGGCGTGCCGGATGCTGACGGCCACGTGCCGCTGGAAAAACGTTTGGTCAGCGAGTTGCGCGAGCTGCTCTCGCTGCCTTTAATCAAGGTCGGCGTGAGCTGCATCCAGGTTCCGGTCTTTTTTGGCGACAGCCTGAGCGTTTCGGTGCAGACCGATGAGGCGCTCGATCTGGCAGCAGTGAATGCGGCGCTGGAATCCGCTGACGGCATCGAGCTGGTAGAAGCGGGCGATTACCCGACGCCGGTTGGCGATGCTGTAGGACAGGACGCGGTCTATGTAGGACGTTTGCGTCAAGGCATCGACGACGTCTGTGAACTTAATTTCTGGGTGACGTCAGATAATGTTCGCAAAGGCGCTGCTCTGAACGCTGTGCAGGTCGCTGAATTGTTGATAAAAGATGTTGCGTAAAAGATACTTGCCAACAATTCAAAGAATCATTCTAGCTGCGGCGTGTTGACACGCTCGATGCCCTAGCAGGCTTTATCTTCTCGGTTGCCGGGGAAATTTTAAACAAGGGATGGGCTATGGTTCAGGTTCGTAAACTGGTTTTAGCAATCGCTGCGGCTTCAGCGCTGTCATCCGGGATGGCGCAGGCGCTCGGTCTCGGTGGTTTGACCGTCAAGTCGACCCTGAATCAACCGTTGCTTGCTGAAATCGAACTCACGGAAGTGCAGGATCTCAACGCTTCGCAGGTCGTGCCGAGCCTGGCCAGCTCCGCGGAGTTCGCTCAGGCAGGCGTCGGCCGTACGGCGGTCCTGGATGACCTGACGTTCACGCCGGTAGTCAATCCGGGCGGCAAGAGCGTTTTGCGCATCACCTCGAGCAAGCCCATCCGCGATCCCTATGTGAAGTTTCTCGTTCAGGTGCTCTGGCCCAACGGCCGGGCGCTGCGTGAGTACAGCTTGTTGCTGGATCCGCCGAAGTTTTCGCCGCAAACCGCCGCAGCCGCCGCGCAACTGCCTTCCACTGCGCCGAGCACCGCACCGGCTCAGGCACCGGAAGCGCAAACTCCAGCTCCGGCGCCCGCCCCAGCGGCCCCGGCTCCGGCCGCTGAGCCCAAATTCACTCAATACACGACTGCCAACAACGACACGCTTTGGGAAATTGCCGAGCGCGTGCGTAATGGCGGTACGGTCCAGCAGACCATGCTGGCGATTCAGGCGCTCAACCCGGACGCTTTCATTGCCGGCAACATCAACCGTCTGAAGAAAGGTCAGGTGCTGCGTCTGCCGTCGCCGCAGGAAGCGACTGCGCTGCCTCAGCCCCGCGCCGTGGCGGAGGTCGCCGAGCAGAACCGCGCCTGGCGTGAAGGTCGCCGCTTGCCCAGCGGCACTCGTCAGGTTGATGCCACCCGTCGCAATCGTGCGGGCGCTGCACCGGCGCAGATCGACGCCAAGGACAACCTCAGTCTGGTCTCGGCCAATGCCAAGCGCGGCGCCAATGGGGCGGTCGGCGACAACGCCGAGCTCAGCAATCAGTTGGCGGTCACCCAGGAAAGCCTGGACAGCACGCGCCGCGACAATGCCGAACTGAAAAGCCGCATGGGCGATCTGCAGAGTCAGGTCGATAAACTGCAGCGCCTGATCGAACTGAAAAACGACCAGTTGGCGAAGATGCAGGCCGCCGGTGCTGCCGTGCCTGTGCCAGGCCCTGATGCGGGCGGCACTGTCAGCCCGAACAGCGTCACCAACCCGAACAATGCTGCCAATCCTGCAATGCCTGCTCAGATTGTGCCGAACAGCGCAGCGCCTGATGCAGCCGGCAAGCCGCCGAATGAAATCGCCCCGGAAGACGCTCTGCCGGTCGATGGCGCCAAGGTCACAAGCGCAACGCCGGATCAGCCTCTGGCCGTCGCGCCGGATCCTGCGGCCACTGAGGATAATCGCAGCGCGCTGGACAAGATCCTCGCCAGCCCGATGTTGATGGGGTTGATCGGTGGCGGCGCGCTGCTGGTTCTGCTGTTGCTGTTACTGCTGCTGGCGCGCCGTCGCAATGCGCTGATCGAAGCCGAAAAGCACCGCCAGATGGCACGGGCGCTGTCCGAGGAATCGGATTTCGCCTCCGACATGGATTTACCGGAAAGCAGCTTCGAGGGTCTGGAGGTTCCTCCGCCCAATGTAAAGATGGCGCCGGCGCCGACCGCAGTCAGCGAGCCGGTCCGCGAACATCCGGCTGACGCGCTCGTTCAGGCTGAAATCCACATTGCCTATGGTCGCATCAACCAGGCGGCGGCGTTGTTGGAAGAGGCCGTCAGGGAAGAGCCGCAGCGCAGCGATCTGCGCTTGAAGCTCATGGAGATTTACGCTCAGCAAGATAATCAGGCGGGGTTTGTCGCGCAGGAGCGGCAATTGATCGCCACGGGAAAGAACCACGCTGAAGTCGAGCAGCTCAAATCCCGTTATCCAGCCATGGCGGCCGCTGCTGCTGCGGCTGCGGGGGTTGCTGCGGCTGCGGCTTTGGCGGCGGAAATGGATGCGAAATACGTCGAAGATCTGCTCAACGACGAGCCACCGCCAGCGCCGCAAGTGCCTCCTGTGGCCGAGCCGGTTGCGCAGGCGCCGTTGCCGGATGACTTCGATACGGCCTTCGATCTCAGTCTGGACGATCTGGAAGCTGCGTCTCCTGCGCAGGTGCCTGATCGCTCGACACCCGCTGGCGATTCCCGCCTCGACGATCTGGACCTCGACGCGCCATTCGGTGGTTCGACCGCCGATGATCTGGATTTCGACGCGATCTTGCGCGAGCAGACCGAAGCGTCAGCCAACGAGCCCACTGATCTGGCGGACTTCGACCTGGATCTGGCCGAAGATCAGCCGGGGCTGAAGGCTGAAGATGATTATCTGCTCGGCGTGGAAGATGAGCTGCGCGACCTGCCGGCTTTCGAAGAGCGCGCCGATCTGGGCGCGAACACGCCGCCGGTGGAAGACGATATCGATCTGCCGGCCGATTTCGACTTGTCCCTGGCCGACGAGATGGAAACCGAGCAGGCTTCCAATGCCTTTGCGTCCGAGATCGATGATGTCAACGCCGAGCTTGAGCGCTTGTCGCAAAGCCTGGAGCAGCCTTCGACTGGCAAGCCTGGCGATGCAGCCCCAAGCTTTACCGAAGACGATGCATTGCTGGCGGACGACGAGCCTGAGTTCGATTTCCTTTCCGGCACCGACGAGGCAGCCACCAAGCTGGATCTGGCGCGTGCCTACATCGAGATGGGTGATGCCGACGGCGCCCGGGATATTCTCGACGAAGTGGTCGCTGAAGGGGATGACGGCCAGAAGACCGAAGCGCGGGAGATGTTGTCGCGGCTGGTCTGACAGGTGCCGGCACTGCTTCGAAACGACCGCTCAGGCGGTCGTTTTCGTTTGTGGGCGTTGTAGGGCTGTCGTGCTGACAGGTGCCGATGGCGTCTTTTTCTGCCATCCGTATAATGGCCGCCCTTGCGCATATCGACAGGCTTTAAGCACTTGGCAACTACAGACACCGTGGCAGAGACAGCGGCAGCCGAAATGGCCGCCGAAGGTTTTTCCAGGATCGCACTGGGCGTGGAATACAAAGGCTCGCGCTACAGCGGCTGGCAGCGTCAGTCCACCGGCGTGCTGACCGTGCAGGAGACGCTGGAGAATGCGCTGTCCAGAGTGGCTGATTCGCCCGTGTCGCTGATGTGTGCCGGGCGCACCGATGCCGGCGTGCATGCGTGCGGCCAGGTGGTGCACTTCGATACTCGGGCCGAGCGCACCATGAAGGCCTGGACCATGGGCGCCAATATCAATTTGCCCCATGACATCAGCGTGACCTGGGCCAAAGTCATGCCGGCGCACTTTCACGCGCGGTTCAAGGCAATCGCCCGGCGTTATCGCTACGTGATCTACAACGATCAGATCCGTCCGGCTCATCTGGGCCAGGAAATCACCTGGAATCATCGCCCGCTGGATGTCGAGCGGATGGCGTTGGCCGCCGAATATCTGGTCGGCACTCACGATTTCAGCGCGTTTCGTGCCGGGCAATGTCAGGCGAAGTCGCCGATCAAGCAGATTCACCATTTGCGCGTCACCCGACACGGCAAGATGATCGTCATCGACATCCGCGCCAATGCCTTCCTTCATCACATGGTGCGTAACATCGCTGGCGTGCTCATGACCATTGGTGCCGGTGAGCGTCCGGTGGAGTGGGCCAGCGAAGTGCTGCAGAGCCGCGTTCGGCGTACGGGCGGTGTGACGGCCCATCCGTTCGGGCTGTATCTGGTGCAGGTCGAGTACCGCGATGAGTTTCCCTTGCCGGAGCGCTACATCGGTCCGCATTTTCTGACAGGCTTCACGGAACTGGACGGCTGACGTTCCGGGCTGCATTTGCTACCATCCGTGACTTTCCAAGGGCTTGAGGTTTTCACCACATGTCAGCCGTTCGCAGCAAGATCTGCGGGATTACCTGCATAGAAGATGCGTTGGCCGCCGTCGAAGCGGGAGCCGACGCCATCGGATTCGTGTTTTACCCCAAGAGTCCCCGGGCCGTGACGATAGAGCAGGCGCAGGCAATCATCGCCGCCTTGCCGCCGTTCGTGAGCACCGTCGGCCTGTTCGTCAACGCCGAGCGCGAGGCGTTGAAGGCATTGCTCGATGTCGTGCCGCTGGACCTTATCCAGTTTCATGGGGACGAAACCCCTGAGCAATGCGAGGGTTATCAACGTCCTTACATCAAGGCGCTGCGCGTTCAGGCCGGAGACGACATCGCGGCCAGTTGCGCGCTCTATCACAAGGCGTGCGGCATTCTGCTGGACACCTATGTCGCGGGCATCCCCGGCGGTACCGGCGAAACTTTCGATTGGGCACTGATTCCAAAACATCTGAGCAAGCCGATCATCCTGGCGGGCGGGCTGACGTCAGCCAATGTCTCCCAGGCGATTGCGCAGGTTCGCCCCTACGCCGTGGATGTCAGCGGCGGTGTGGAAAGATCCAGGGGCTTGAAGGACCACGACAAGATTCGCGCGTTCATGAGTGCGGTGCACAGCGCCTGAACGAATTTTCCGGCAGCTGTGGCTGCCGATGTGACGATGAACGGGCGGTTGCCGTCCACTAGCCTGCCACCCGGATTTGGGGCTGGCCGAATTGAGTAAACGAGACGTGCTGCGTCTCGCGCAGGAAGTTGAGGGTGGTGAGCGACGGGGTGTCGGTTCAGCAGGTCAGGCCAGGCGCCGATCGTTGTACGACATTTCGCGACACCGCAGATGAATTAAGTTAGGGCGTGCGCACGGCACAGACCGCCGTCGCGTTCAAAGCCACCGGTACTGGAGAAAGAAAGCATGAGCAACTGGTTGGTAGACAAACTGATCCCTTCGATCATGCGTTCCGAGGTCAAGAAAAGCTCGGTACCCGAAGGTCTCTGGCACAAGTGCCCATCCTGCGAGGCGGTGCTGTATCGCCCTGAGCTGGAAAAAACACTGGACGTCTGTCCCAAGTGCAACCACCACATGCGCATCGACGCGCGTGCGCGCCTGAACATCTTCCTGGACACCGAAGGTCGCGAAGAAATCGGCGCTGACCTCGAGCCTGTCGATCGCCTGAAATTCCGCGACAGCAAAAAATACAAGGATCGTCTGACTGCCGCGCAAAAGCAGACCGGCGAGAAGGACGCGCTGATCTCCATGAGCGGTACGCTGCTGGGCATGCCGGTGGTGTGCAGCGCATTCGAATTTTCGTTCATGGGCGGATCCATGGGCGCGATCGTTGGCGAGCGCTTCGTCCAGGCTGCTAACTACGCACTGGAAAACCGCTGTCCGATGATCTGCTTCGCCGCCTCCGGTGGTGCGCGCATGCAGGAAGCGCTGATTTCCCTGATGCAGATGGCCAAGACCTCGGCTGTGCTGGCCCGTCTGCGTGAAGAGGGTCTGCCTTTCATCTCCGTTCTGACCGATCCGGTCTACGGTGGCGTTTCCGCCAGTCTGGCGATGCTGGGCGACGTGATCGTGGCCGAGCCAAAGGCGCTGATCGGCTTTGCCGGCCCTCGTGTCATCGAGCAGACCGTGCGTGAAAAACTCCCTGAAGGCTTCCAGCGCAGCGAATTCCTGCTGGATCACGGTGCGATCGACATGATCATTCACCGCCAGGAGCTGCGTCAGCGTCTGGGCAACCTGCTGGCTCAGATGATGGGCCTGCCGACCCCTAAATTCGTTGCGCCGAAACTTGAGCCGATCGTGGTTCCGCCCGCTCCGGCGAACGTATGACCGCACGCTCCCTGGCCGACTGGCTGAGCTACCTGGAGCAGTTGCATCCTTCTGCCATCGACATGGGGCTGGAGCGTTCGCGACAGGTGGCGCTGCAGGCTGGGCTGACTCGGCCGGCGCCGCGCGTGATCACGGTCACCGGCACCAACGGCAAGGGCTCGACGTGCGCGTTTCTCGCCGCGTTGCTCGAGGCGCAGGGCCTGAAAGTCGGCGTGTACAGTTCGCCCCACCTGCTGCGCTACAACGAGCGGGTGCAAGTGCAGGGCGTCGAGGCCACGGACGAGCAGCTCTGCGCGGCGTTCGAAGTCATCGAAAAGGCCCGTGGCGACATTTCGCTGACCTATTTCGAAATGGGCACGCTGGCGGCGTTCTGGCTGTTCGAACAGGCCGGTCTTGACGCGGTGGTGCTCGAAGTCGGTCTGGGAGGGCGTCTGGATGCAGTCAACCTGATCGATGCGGACATGGCCCTGGTCACCAGTATCGGTGTCGACCATGCCGAATGGCTGGGCAATACCCGCGAGTCTGTGGCGTTCGAGAAAGCAGGGATTTTCCGCGAAGGGCGTCCCGCGCTGTGTGGCGATCTCGATCCACCGAAGCCGCTGCTGGATCAGGCTGGTGCCCTGAGTTGCCCGCTTTCGCTGCGCGGTCGCGACTTCAATCTGGCCATCGGCCCGACTGCATGGGATTGGTTCGGCACTGGCCTCGATGGGGCAAGAGTCGAACTGCGTGACTTGCCGTTGCTCGATCTGCCAATGCAGAACGCGGCTCTGGCCCTGCAGGCCTATCTGCTCTCGGGGCTGGAGTGGCAAGCGGCGTCGATCCGTACAGCATTGCTCGGCACACGTGTCACAGGACGGCTGGATCGTCGATCCTTCCAGTGGCAGGGCAAGCCGTTGCGGGTGCTGCTGGACGTGGGGCACAACCCTCATGCGGCCACATTCCTGGCGCAACGTCTCGATCAGCGTCCCGTGTCGGGCAAGCGCCTCGCAGTATTCGGTCTGCTTAATGACAAGGATCTGGACGGCGTGCTGGCGGAACTGGCTGATCGCTTCAGCAGCTGGGCGGTTGCGCCCCTGCCGACCCCGCGCAGTCGTCCTGCGCAAGAGATTGCGCAGGCGTTGCAGAACCTTGGCGCGCACGTGACGTCCTACGCCAGTGTCGCGCTGGCACTCGAAGCGCAATGCAATCAGGCGACTGCCGACGACGAAATCGTTCTGTTCGGGTCTTTTTACTGCGTGGCCGAGGCCCTGGAATGGCTTGCGGGCGCGTCACGGAGGAAGTGACACATGGCTTTGCTGGATAAGGCGTACAAGCAGCGCATGGTGGGCGCGCTGGTGCTCATCGCCATCGCGGTGATCTTCCTGCCGATGCTGTTTTCCCGACAGGATGAAGCGCGTCATGTGCAGGTGGATGCGCCAGCCGCTCCGCAGGCGCCGGCGGCGTCTCAGATCAAGGTCGAGCCGGTGAACGTGCCTGAGCAGCAACCGCTGCCGCAGGAACCGGTGCCGACCGATGAAGAATTGTCGCAGCCGAGCCAGGCACCTGCCACCCAGCAACCGCCCTCGATGCCTATCGCCCCGGCGCCTTCCCGGCCGCCAGCGTCCGTGCCACCGGCAAAGGTCGCGTCAGCTCCAGCGCAAGCGCCGGCTCAGACACCCGCCAAGCCTGCTACCCCGGCGCCTGCGCCTGCCGCTCCGGTCGCCGATCCGGCTCGCGTCGACACCAATGGCCTCTCGGTAACCTGGGCCGTGCAACTGGCCAGCCTGTCCAATCGGGCGAACGCCGATAACCTGCAAAAAACGTTGCGCACCCAAGGCTACAATGCGTACATCCGCACCTCCGATGGGGTGAATCGAGTGTTCGTCGGCCCGGTCATCGAACGTGCCGAAGCGGATCGCCTGCGCGACACTCTGGAAAAGCAGCAGAAGATCAAGGGCATCGTTGTGCGTTTCCAGCCGGAGCGTAAGTAAGACTCGGTCGGTAGCCATGACCCTTTCCCGGCAGAGGCCGGTCCTGGAGGCATACACGGCTTTCGTGGGATCGGCTTTAGCCGGAAACGGTTGAAACAGGCACCTTGATCCTCACCGTCTGGCGAGCATCGACCACCGGCAAAGTCCAATAGTTCGCCTTAATTGGCATCCATCCGTAATCCCTGCTTACCGCCGGGCGAGCGCTCTGCTAAAATGCGCCGCCTCATCAGTCTGTAGGCTGCAACGTGTCATTTACTCCGGTTGACTGGGCGATCATTGCAATTGTCGCCATCTCAGCTCTGATCAGTCTCAAGCGCGGCTTCGTCAAAGAAGCACTGTCCTTGCTGACCTGGATCATTGCAGGTGTCGTCGCCTGGATGTTTGGCGGTTCGCTGGCCCAGTATCTGGTCAACTACATCGAAACACCTTCGGCACGCGTGATTGCGGGCTGCACCATTCTTTTCGTCGCCACGCTGTTGGTCGGCGCCATGGTCAACTTTCTTATCGGGGAACTGATTCGCGTCACCGGCCTTTCCGGGACCGATCGTTTTCTGGGCATGGTCTTCGGCGCGGCGCGCGGGGGCTTGCTGGTGGTCGTAGCGGTAGGGCTGTTGAGCCTGGGCCCGGTACAACAGGATCAATGGTGGCAGGAGTCGCGGCTCCTCCCTCAATTTGTCATGGTCGCTGACTGGTCGAAAAACCTGATTCTCGGGATGTCCAGCAAGTGGCTAGCCAGCGGAATCAGCGTACCTGTTGATATTCCGTTCAAGGAACACCTCCTGCCGCCTACAACGCCGCAGGAAGTGCTCGGTAAATCCAGTTCCACTAAGTAGGGGTTGTGTCGCATGTGTGGCATCGTCGGTATCGTCGGCAAGTCGAACGTCAATCAGGCGCTGTATGACGCGCTCACCGTCCTCCAGCACCGCGGCCAGGACGCTGCCGGTATCGTGACCAGCCATGACGGCCGGTTGTTCCTGCGCAAGGACAACGGTCTGGTCCGTGATGTGTTCCACCAACGCCATATGCAGCGTCTGGTCGGACACATGGGCATCGGTCACGTACGTTATCCAACAGCGGGCAGCTCGACTTCGGCCGAAGCCCAGCCGTTCTACGTCAACTCGCCCTATGGCATCACGCTGGCGCATAATGGCAACCTGACCAACGTCGAGCAACTGGCCAAGGAGATTTACGAATCTGACCTGCGCCATGTCAACACCAATTCCGACTCGGAAGTCCTGCTCAACGTTTTCGCCCATGAACTGGCCGTGCGCGGCAAGCTGCAGCCGACCGAAGAAGACATCTTCGCTGCGGTCACCGACGTGCATAACCGCTGCCGTGGCGGATACGCCGTCGTCGCGATGATCACCGGCTACGGGATCGTCGGTTTCCGCGACCCGGACGCGATTCGTCCGATCGTGTTCGGCCAACGTCACACCGACGAAGGCGTCGAGTACATGATCGCTTCCGAAAGCGTTGCGCTGGACGTGCTCGGCTTTACCCTGATCCGTGACCTGGCGCCGGGCGAAGCGGTGTACATCACTGAAGACGGCAAGCTGCACACGCGCCAGTGCGCGACCAGCCCCAAGTACGCGCCATGCATTTTCGAACACGTGTACCTCGCGCGTCCGGACTCGATCATCGACGGTATCTCGGTCTACAAGGCGCGCCTGCGCATGGGCGAGAAACTGGCCGACAAGATTCTGCGCGAGCGTCCTGATCACGATATCGACGTGGTCATCCCGATTCCCGACACCAGCCGCACGGCGGCGCTGGAGTTGGCCAACCACCTGGGCGTCAAGTTCCGCGAAGGCTTCGTCAAGAACCGCTACATCGGCCGCACCTTCATCATGCCGGGACAGGCAGCGCGGAAAAAATCCGTACGCCAGAAGCTCAACGCCATCGAGCTCGAGTTCCGCGGCAAGAACGTCATGCTGGTCGATGACTCCATCGTGCGCGGCACCACCTGCAAGCAGATCATTCAGATGGCCCGCGAAGCCGGTGCCAAGAACGTGTATTTCTGTTCCGCGGCCCCGGCCGTGCGCTTCCCCAACGTCTACGGCATCGACATGCCGAGTGCTCACGAGCTGATCGCTCATAACCGTTCCACCCAGGACGTGGCCGACCTCATCGGTGCCGACTGGCTGGTTTATCAGGATCTGAACGACCTGATCGAAGCGGTCAGTGGCAGCAAGAAAATCAAGATCGATAATTTCGACTGCTCGGTTTTCGACGGCAAGTACGTGACCGGTGACATCGACGAGCACTACCTGAACCGGATCGAGCAGGCGCGTAATGACGCCTCCAAGGCCAAGACTCAGGCGGTCAGCGCGATCATCGATCTGTACAACAACTAATCCAGACAAGGAGCAGGCGGCATGACTCAGGAATGGGATGCCGGTCGACTGGACAGCGATCTCGACGGCGTGGGTTTCGACACCCTCGCCGTGCGTGCTGGACAGCACCGTACGCCGGAGAGCGAACACAGCGATCCATTGTTTTTCACGTCCAGCTACGTGTTCCGCACGGCAGCCGACGCGGCCGCGACGTTCGCCGGAGACAAACCGGGCAACGTCTACTCGCGTTACACCAACCCGACAGTGCACTCGTTCGAAGAGCGTATCGCCGCGCTGGAAGGTGGCGAGCAGGCCGTTGCGACGTCCACGGGCATGTCCGCCATTCTGGCGACCGTCATGAGCCTGTGCAGCGCCGGTGACCACGTGCTGGTCTCCAAAAGCGTGTTCGGCTCCACGATCAGCCTGTTCGAGAAGTACTTCAAACGCTTCGGCGTGCAGGTCGATTACGTCCCTCTGGCCGAATTGTCGGGCTGGGACGCGGCGATCAAGTCCAATACCCGGTTGCTGTTCGTCGAATCACCGTCCAATCCGCTGGCCGAACTGGTCGACATTGCCGCGCTGGCGGAAATCGCCCACGCCAAGGGCGCACTGCTGGTCGTCGACAACTGCTTCTGTACGCCTGCGTTGCAACAGCCGCTGCGCATGGGTGCCGACGTGGTCGTGCATTCGGCGACCAAGTTCATCGACGGGCAGGGACGCGCCATGGGTGGCGTGGTTGTCGGGCGCAGCGAGCACATGAAGGAAGTGGTCGGTTTCCTGCGTACCGCCGGCCCAAGCCTGAGCCCGTTCAATGCATGGCTGTTCCTCAAAGGCCTGGAAACGCTGAACATCCGCATGCGCGCCCATTGCCAGAGCGCGCTGGAGCTGGCGCAGTGGCTGGAGCAGCAGGACGGCGTAGAGCGTGTCCACTACGCCGGTCTGGAGAGTCACCCGCAGCACGAACTCGCCAGGCGCCAGCAGAAGGCGTTCGGTGCCGTGGTGAGTTTCGAGGTCAAGGGCGGCAAGGACGGCGCGTGGCGTTTCATCGACGCTACACGCCTGATTTCGATCACCGCGAACCTGGGCGATACCAAGACCACCATCACCCACCCGAGCACCACCTCTCACGGCCGCCTGTCGCCGCAGGAGCGTGAGGCCGCCGGTATTCGCGACAGCCTGATCCGCGTGGCGGTCGGTCTGGAAGACGTCGCCGACCTCAAGGCGGACCTCGCGCGTGGCCTGGCTGCGCTGTGAGTCGCGCAGTGAGTGCCGCCTGTGAATGAGTGGACGGTGGGCGCGACCGGCGTGCATAACGGCCGGGTCGCGTTGGTGACCGGCGCCGCTCGGGGGATTGGCCTGGCAATCGCTGCCTGGCTGGTCACCGAAGGCTGGCAAGTCGTGCTGACCGATGTAGACCGTCAGCGCGGCGCGGCCGTGGCGGATGTGCTGGGCGAGAATGCTTCGTTCATCGCTATCGACGTCTCCAGCGAACAACAGGTGGTGGATGGCGTCGCCGAAGTGCTCGGCATGTTCGGGCGTCTGGATGCACTGGTGTGCAATGCAGCGGTGGCCGATCCCCATAACACGGTCCTCGAGAGTCTTGATCTGTCGCACTGGAACCGCGTGCTGGCGGTCAATCTGAGCGGGCCGATGCTGCTCGCCAAGCATTGCGCCCCTTATCTGCGGGCGCACGGCGGAAGCATCGTCAATCTGAGTTCGACCCGCGCGCGTCAATCCGAGCCTGACAGCGAGGCTTACGCCGCAAGCAAGGGCGGTTTACTGGCGTTGACGCACGCGTTGGCCATGAGCCTGGGCCCACAGGTTCGGGTCAATGCTGTCAGCCCCGGCTGGATCGATGCCCGCGACCCGTCTGTGCGGCGCGCCGAGCCATTGTCCGACGCCGATCACGCGCAGCATCCGGCCGGCAGGGTAGGGACTGTGGAAGATGTTGCCGCCGCGGTGGCATGGCTGTTGTCGAAGAATGCCGGGTTTGTCACGGGGCAGGAATTCGTGGTCGATGGCGGCATGAGCAAGAAGATGATTTATGTGGATTGAGCGTGGCGGCAAGTTTCCCGCCGCACGCTGCGAGTGAAATCAAGAGCGAGCCTTCGGGCTCGCTTTTTCGTTCCTTGCCTGGCTTTTCATGTCAGTCAGCGAAAACCGCTTTTTTGAAAAAAACTTCAAGCAGGCTATTGACTTAGGTTCGGCACCTGCGTAAATTTCGCGGCCTCAGCGAAGCAAAGGGTGATTAGCTCAGCCGGGAGAGCATCTGCCTTACAAGCAGAGGGTCGGCGGTTCGATCCCGTCATCACCCACCATCGTTGAGAGTTGCAAGACACGCTGAAGGTTACTGAGATTCAGCAGGACGATAAGTCCACACTGCGCAGCGGTAGTTCAGTCGGTTAGAATACCGGCCTGTCACGCCGGGGGTCGCGGGTTCGAGTCCCGTCCGCTGCGCCATATTTTACAGATCGGGTTTTGTTTTCAGAGCCGGGTTTGAGATTGAACGCCAAGGCGATCGATCAGAGTCATACGAAACAGGTTTCAGCCCGTTTCAACAGAGTTAAGCAGATGAAAGTCTGTGCGACACGCAGCGGTAGTTCAGTCGGTTAGAATACCGGCCTGTCACGCCGGGGGTCGCGGGTTCGAGTCCCGTCCGCTGCGCCATACATAGCCTCAAGGCCCTTGAACTCCTTGAAGCGACAAAAAAAGCGACCTTAGCGTCGCTTTTTTTGTGCCTGACAGAAAGCCATCGGCGCTGTGAGGGTTTCTGCGCTTATCATTCGGACAACTTAAGGACAGCGAGTCTCGATCATGCGGATACTTGTAACAGGCGCCAGCGGATTCATCGGCACTCGACTCTGTGAGCTGCTGATGGATCAATCCCACGACGTCACGGGCATCTGCCGCAGCGGCAAGGGTTCGGTGGTCGGCGTGAAATACATCGCGACCGACTTCACAGATCCGCAGGCCATCACCGGGATGCTCACCGGCATTGACTGCGTGGTTCACCTGGCCGGCAGGGCGCATGTGCTCGATAAACAGGGCGACTCGGCTGATCTGTATCAGGCGGTGAACTGCGACGCGACGCTGCAGCTGGCCCGTGAAGCGCTGTCGGCTGGCGTCCAGCGCTTTGTGTTCATCAGCTCGATTGGCGTCAACGGCAACGAGTCCGGGACTCAGCGCTTCTCCGAAACCTCAACGCCTCATCCGGTCGCTGACTACGCGCGTTCCAAGCTGGAGGCTGAAATCGGTCTGCACCGGTTGCTCGACGGTGCAACCATGGAGTGGGTGATCATACGTCCTCCGCTCGTGTACGGGGCGAACGCACCGGGCAATTTCAGGACGCTGCTGAAGGTGGTCGAGAAAGGCATTCCCAGTCCGTTCGCGCTGGTTCGCAACGCGCGCAGCATCATTTCCGTCGACAATCTCGCGACCTTGATTGCGTTGGCCTGCCAGCATCCGGATGCAGCTGGCCAGACGTTTCTGGCCAGCGATGGCAGTGACGTGTCGACTCACCAGATGCTCGGCGCGTTGGCGCAGGGAATGGGCAAGCGCGTCTTCGCCTTGCCGGTGCCTGGTGCATTGCTGGCCGTCATGCTCAAGGCCGCGGGCAAGGGCGATCTGTATACCCAGCTGTGCGGTTCGCTGACCGTGGACTGCTCGCGGGCGAGGCAGGTTCTGGGTTATCAGCCTGACACCGATACGCTGCGCGCCCTGATGCAGGTCGGCAGGGAATACCGCATGGGTGGGCCGGGGCATCAATGAGCCCTGTTCGATGTTCCGCTGCCTGCAAGGCAACGCGATGCTGCACAGAGCGGCGAGAAATGACATGATTGCCGGCTCGCTTAACGCGGCGCTGCGCACTGCCTGATTTCGAATTTGGAGAGCTGGACCATGGGCATGAACCAAACCATCACTGTGATCCCACCGGGTGTACCGTTGACGGGGCATGTCTCGCCGCCGGGTTCGAAGTCGATCACCAACCGTGCGTTGCTGCTGGCGGCGCTGGCCAAGGGCACCAGTCATCTGCGTGGCGCGCTGAAAAGCGACGACACCCGCCACATGTCCAACGCGTTGAGGCAGATGGGCGTGGTCATCGACGAGCCGGACGACACCAGTTTCGTCGTCACCAGTTCGGGTCGCCTCGAGGTGCCTGAAGGCCCGCTGTTTCTGGGCAATGCGGGCACTGCAGTGCGCTTTCTCACGGCGGCGGTCTGCACGGTCAACGGCAGTGTCACGCTGGACGGCGACCACTACATGCAGAAGCGCCCGATCGGTCCGCTGCTCGAATCATTGCGCAAAGGCGGGCTGAATGCCGAAAGCGCGACGGGCTGCCCGCCGGTAGTCATCCACGGCCACGGTTCGATCAAGGCCACCCGTTTCGAAATCGACGGTGGTCTGTCCAGCCAGTATGTTTCCGCACTGCTGATGGTGGCGGCGTGCGGCGATGCGCCGATCGAGGTGGCTCTGACCGGCAAGGAGATCGGCGCTCGCGGTTACATCGATCTGACCCTCGCCTGCATGCGCGCTTTCGGTGCTGAGGTCGAAGTCGTCGATGAGGCGCTGTGGCGTGTATCGCCGACCGGTTACACCGCCTGCGATTATCACGTCGAGCCGGATGCTTCTGCCGCCACTTATCTGTGGGCTGCGCAGGCCCTGACCGCAGGCAACATCGATCTGGGCGTCGCTGCCCAGGCGTTCACCCAGCCTGATGCCAAGGCGATGGACGTGATCGCGCAATTCCCGAAGATGCCGGCGGTGATCAACGGCTCGCAGATGCAGGATGCGATTCCTACGCTGGCGGTGCTGGCGGCCTTCAATGAAACGCCGGTGCGTTTTGTCGATCTGGCCAACCTGCGGGTCAAAGAGTGCGATCGTGTGCAGGCGCTGCATGACGGGCTCAATCAAGTGCGTCCCGGGCTGGCCTCGGTCGAGGGCGACGACTTGCTGGTGGCGTCGGACCCGAGCCTGGCCGGCACCAGCAGCCATGCGCTGATCGACACCCATTCGGACCATCGCATCGCCATGTGTTTCGCGCTGGCCGGACTCAAGGTCTCGGGTGTTCGCATTCAGGACCCGGATTGCGTCGCCAAGACCTATCCCGGTTACTGGCGTGCGCTGGAGTTTCTGGGCGTGAAGCTCGAACACGGTCAGGTCTGAGCGGCATCGGGCGGAGGCAGGTCGCTGACGACCGTCAGTCGATTCCCGCTTCCGTCCGGCGATATCCGGGCTGCAGCGTTGTCAGACGCCCACAGTCATGAAACGCCCGTCAGTCGCGCGCACGTGGCGAGTCGCGCCGACGAAAAGTTCGATGTATCCACACGGTTGCAAACTGTGCGTTGATCCGGTGCCAGCCTTGTTGCAGACTTACCGGCGTTTCCTTCGGTCCACTATTCTGTCGACCTTTTTCCCGGGATGTTCGATGTCTAAATTACTGAGCTTTCGTACCGCATGCTGGGCATTGACCCTGCTGGCCGCCGCAGGCTGCTCGTCAAAGAAGCAGGCTATCTACGAGCATGAAAACTTCGACGACGCCGGTACGTTCTCACGCAACTATCCAGTGTCCGATGCTGCCACGTGCGAGGCAGGGCGGCGCGCGTTGCTCAGCCAGGGATACATCATCACCAGCAGCGATCCGAAAATGATCAGCGGCCACAAGAGCTTTCAGCAGACCGGCGAAACCCACATGGAGATCAGCTTCAATGTGGTCTGTGCTGCCGATGGTGGCACGGACGCCAAGGCAACGATGTTCGCCAACGCCCTGCAGGACCGTTATGCGCTGAAGAAGGTCAACAACTCGGCGAGCCTGGGTGTCGGCGTGCTGGGCTCTGTCTCGATGCCGATCGGCTCGACGGACGACTCGATGGTCAAGGTGGCCAGTGAGACGGTGGCGTCCTCCAAGTTCTACGACCGTTTCTTCGCGCTGGTGGAAAACTTCCTGCCGCCGGAGGTGAAGAAAGCTGCGCACATCGAAGAAAAACCCAAGACCGATCTGGGCATGCCGGAACCTGCTCCCGCCAAGGCCGCGGCGTTGAATGAGCAGAAACCGGTTGAAGCCACGCCGGCAGCCGCGCCTGCGCCGGTTCCGGCAGCGTTGAGTACGCCTGCCACGCCGTCTGCCACAGCAGCGGATCAGGGCAGTGAGACCATGCCCGCCCCGGCAGAGCCTGAGCCACTGAAGGCTGAGACTGCCACGCCAGCGGAGCCGGCCCCAGCAGCAGCACCCGCTCCAGCGCCTGAAGTCAACGCCACGCCCGCCGCCGATCCTGCGCCCGAGGCAGCGCCAGCGCAATGATCTGGATGTATGCGGTTTGACGGGCACAACGCATCAACCGGTTTTACGACTGCTGCGCAGCCGATCGTCCGGATGCGGCCCAGGGACAAGCGCGCTCCTACAGGCGCTGCCTGGTTTCGAGAACTGGCCACAGGACCTGTAGGAGCGAGCTTGAACTGGCCTAATGATCCCGGACACCTCTTAAGGGCGATATGATTCGCCCAATC
>NZ_JARVSK010000042.1:0-40481 GCF_030209235.1 Pseudomonas sp. efr-133-TYG-103a | reverse complement strand
GACGCTTCCCCGTCGCTGATGTCATGCGGCTCTAACTGCGGGTCGTAAATGGTGAGGTCGGGCCGGGTGCCGATCCACTTCAGAGTGATTCGATCGTCTCCCTTCATGCGGTCATCCCACGGGACCGTCACGGTCGTAGTGGGAAGGTCCGGATTGAGTGCGCCGCCAACGGCATTATCGGCTACTGGCGCGGGCATGCGCTCAGCTTCACCGATCACACTGATGAACGCCCCTCTGGACTTCGACTCGGTATTGTCCTCATGAATCAGCCGATAGGAGAACACCGCCTGGGTTTGACCCAGCGTTCGGATGACAATATTAGGGATTTCCACATCATAGGAATACGGCACGCGGTCGATCGTAATCACCGGCGCGTCATAGCTGACCGGGGCGCCTTCGGCTGTAGTGCCCGTCAACGTCACCGCAATCCTGTCGCCCTTGACGAAGTCGGCCTTGCGCGCCTGAAGGCGCGAGAGCGTCTTTCTGCCCCTCGACGCTTGCAATCGTGAAGCCTGTTCTGGCGTCAACGACTGACTGAGTTGCTCCAGCTCGCGATCCGTGACCGCCCAGACCTCCACCGTCACCGGGCCGCCTTGCAGGTCGTCCAGCTTCAGTACGTTGTCGAATGCTTCCAAGATGATCGGTGCGTCCAGCCGCGAGTTGTCGGTGTCAACGACAACACGGCTCTCGGCAGCCCAGTCTTCCGAACGGTTCTGCACCACGTCGTAGAGTTCGAACGTCACGGCCAGGCCGATTGCGTCTGAGTCTCCCCCCGCACAAATGGTCTCTTTCTCGACCATGATCTCGATCGGTTGGTCATTTTTTCCAGCCTCTACGTCCTCAGCCGTGAACGTGTGGTACACAAATTCTCCGCCCCAGGAGAGCTTGATACGGTCCCCTTCGGTCATGTCGGGGTAGGGCGTAATCTTGACCGGCACACCGTTCTCGGCGTCATCGGCGTCCACGCCATCGTTGATGATCTCCTCAGGCAGGGTCAGCACAAGTGCCGAGTGCCCAGGGGTATCGCCGTTCTGATCCTTTCCGCCGGGACGATTGAGCTTGACCAGTATGTCGATTGCAGCGGAGGTTTCGGGGGCCTGGCTTTGTCGCTTCACGGAATACTGAAGGGTGTGTCTGTCCGAGGTAAGGCGCCTCGAATCGATGAAGGTCGTCACCCGCTGGCCGACGTCTGTCGGGTCAATGATCTCTGTCGAGACGACCGTGCCATCAAGTAACACGGACACGCTGTCGGCTGCTTTCATGTCCGACCATGCCGGGATGTACAGCTGCAAGCCATTGTTCGGAAAGTTATCCAGGGCAGCGCCGCGATTGATTCCCCACAAGTCCTGTCCAGGATCGGCCGGTGGCTCGGGAAGAGGGCCCACCCTGCCGGGGATTTCCAGGTTGATCAGCGAGTTGGGCCTACCGGGGGTAACGAACGGATTCCAGGGAAATGAGCGCATGGCGGTTGACTCCTGTCGGGAAATTCCAGGAGTCATTGAGCGCCGGATTGAAGGAATTGACTACTGTCAGAAATGACAGGTTTTGCTACCGTTGGTCGGTATTGACTTGGATGAGCAGGCCTAGCATTTGATCTCCTTATGGCGTTCTTCGGCCTGTGCTATCACGGCGAGTGATCCCATGCGGACATAAGCGGATGTCGCCCAAATGTACAGGGGTGTACATGAAAAGATCATGCGCGTACAGTCGCTTAACTCATTCTCAACGTAAGGGCGATACGCAATGTCGGTATCAGGCAAGGAGCGAGGCAAGCCTCATGACTCCGGTTGGAGAGGCTCCGCCGATGGGTGGCTGGAAGCCGCCTATGAAGCCTTGAAGGAATCCGGAGTCGATGCGGTTCGCGTGATGCCACTGGCCAAGCGCCTGAACCTTTCACGCACCAGTTTTTACTGGTTTTTTCAGGATCGCGAACAACTGCTTGCCGCCTTGCTGGCGCGCTGGAAAGACAAAAATACCGGCGGCATGCTCAAGCAGTCCGAACGCTATGCAGAGAACATCACCGAAGCGATCCTTAACGTTTTCGAATGCTGGCTGAACCCTGAACTGTTCGATTCGCAGTTCGAGTTCGCGGTCCGCAGTTGGGCCTTGCAGTCCGAGGAAGTGGCCACGGAGATCGCCGCGGCGGATGACGCACGGATCAACGGCTTGTCGGCGATGTTCCGACGCTTCGGCTACGACGCCGATGCCGCTGACACGCGTGCCCGAACGATTTATCTGACGCAGATCGGTTACATCTCGATGAAGACCACCGAAGACATCACCGAGCGTTTCCGACGCATCCCTCACTACGTTGCGATCTTTACCGGCAAGGCGCCGAAGAAGCGCGAGCTCGACCGCTTCTACGGCGCTTTCGGTTACGCCGAAAAAGAGCCGGGCGCATTCGTGCCGCTGGCTGAAACCTTCGAGGAGAGCGCCGGTGCGAGCTGAAACCCTGGGCATCATCGGCGGGACCGGCTGGCTCGGTGGCGCGCTGGCGCAGGCGCTGCTGGACACGGGCTTCGTCAGCGCCGCGCAGCTCTTTCTGTCGAACCGCTCCGGCAGCCATCCGCTTAGTGCCACCGGCGCGCATCTTGTCGGCGACAATCAGGCGCTAGTGGACGCCAGCGATGTCGTGATTGTTTCGGTGCGCCCTGAGCAATTCAACGCGCTGAAAATCGATGCGTCGGGCAAGCTGGTGATCTCCTTGATGGCCGGCGTGACGGCGCAGACCATCAGCGAGGCGACGGGGGCGAGGGCGGTTGTTCGAGCCATGGCCAATGCCGCAGTTGAAATCAGGCAGTCCTTCACGCCCTGGCATTGCGCGCTGGAGTTGCCGGCGTCAGAGGTCGATTTCATTGAGCATGTGCTGGCGTGCGTCGGCACGACGAGCAGAGTGCCGACAGAGGATTGCATCGATTATCTCAGTGCCTTGTCTGGGACAGGACCGGCGTTTCCGGCGTTGTTGATGACCGCACTGACACACCAGGCGATGGCGGCGGGCATTCCTCAAGATGTCGCGCATCAGGCGGCGCGCGGTGTGGTGGTGGCGGCCGGTCAGTTGCTCGCCAAACATGACCCGCAGGCGATGATTGATTCGCTGGTCGCTTATAAAGGTGTGACGGCGGCGGCGTTGCAGAGCCTGCTGGATGCGGGTTTCGAGCGGCAGATCGGTGAGGCGGTGCAGGCCGGCGCAGAGGTCGCTCGCAGAGGGATGTGACCTCTTTGCCGCCTGCAAAGCTCTAAAGATCCTTCACCAAACGCAATGCATCGTAAATCGCCGCATGGGTGTTGCGCGCAGCCACTGCGTCGCCAATGCGAAACAACTGGAAGCGCCCCTCGGGGTTGGTCACCAGATGCTGCGCGTTGCCCGCGATCAGGTCATGCTGCTCGACCGCGCCGCCGTTGCTGGAGAGCGGACGTAGTTCGAAATACAACTCGTCCATCGGTAACGTGCCGTGGTTGATGACCACTTGATCGACGACGCGCTCCTTGTTGACCCTGCCGTAATCGCTGCCGAACACCGCCACCAGTTTGCCATCGCGCCTGAGCACTGACTCCACGCGGTACGTCACGGTGAACACCACGTCCAGGTCCTGCAGGCTGCGCATGTAGGGCACCAGATTCATGGCCATCACTTCCGGCGCGAAGGCCCGGTCGGGCGTGACGATTTCCAGATGAGCGCCGCTTTGTGCGATCACTTCGGCTGCCTGCAGCGCGGCATGATCCCCGGCGTCGTCGAAGATCAGCACGTTCCTGCCTGGCTTCACGTCTCCGGAAATGATGTCCCAGGCCGACACCACCAGGTCGTTGCCCTGCTTGAGCACCTCGGTATCCGGCAGGCCGCCGGTGGCGACGATCACCACGTCCGGCTCCTGATCCAGCACTGTCTGCGCTTCGGCCCAGGTGTTGAAGTGAAACTTCACACCCATGCGTTCGCACTGCGCCATGCGCCAGTCGATGATGCTGATCATCTCGCGGCGTCGCTCGCTCAATGAAGTCAGCCGAACCTGACCGCCAGGCCGATCCGCCGCTTCCAGGACGGTCACGTCGTGCCCGCGCTCGGCCGCGACCCGTGCAGCTTCCAGCCCGCCAGGGCCTGCGCCGATCACCACCACCTTGCGCCGGGTCGCGGCTTTGGGAATGTCGTGGGGCATGGTGGTCTCGCGACCGGTCGCCGGGTTGTGGATGCAGTAGGCCGCGCCACCCTGATAGATGCGATCCAGGCAATAGTTGGCGCCGACGCAGGGCCGAATCTCCTCTTCGCGCTTCTCGATGATCTTGCGCACGATGTGCGGGTCGGTCATGTGCGCGCGGGTCATGCCGACCATGTCGACCTTGCCCGAGGCGATGGCATGACGCGCGGTCGCCACGTCGGGGATCTTCGCGGCATGGAAGGTCGGAAAACCGGTCGCTGCACGGATCTCGCCGGCAAAATCCAAGTGCGGCGAGTTGCGCATGCCCTGAATCGGAATCACGTCGGTCAGGCCGGCATCGGTGTCGATGTGGCCTTTGACGACGTTGAGAAAATCCACCAGCCCGCTGTCCTTGAGCAGGTGCGAGATCGCGATGCCTTCCTGGGCGCCGAAGCCGCCCGGCAGGTCTTCGTCGCCGGTGTAACGCACGCCCAGCAGGAAGTCCTCGCCACAGCGCTGGCGGATCCCGCGCAGGACGTCGAAGGTGAAGCGCAGTCGATTCTCCAGCGGGCCACCGTATTCCCCTTCGAGCTCGTTGGTCAGTGGCGACCAGAACTGATCCATCAAATGGCCGTAGGCTTGAAGCTCGAGCCCGTCCATGCCGGCGGCTTTCATGCGTTCGGCGGCATCGACGTAATCCTTGATGATGCGCCCGATGTCCCATTCTTCGAGCTTCTTGGGGAACGCGCGGTGTGCAGCCTCCCGCCGATGCGAGGGCGAAACCACCGGCAGCCAGTCGGCTTTGTCCCAACGGGTGCGGCGGCCCAGGTGGGTCAACTGAATCATCACTGCCGCGCCGTGTTCGTGGCACTCGTCGGTCAGGTCCTTCAGCCAGCCCACCACTTCATCCTTGTACGCCAGCACGTTGTTGAACACTGGCGGACTGTCTCGCGACACCGCGGCCGAACCGGCTGTCATGGTCAGCGCCACGCCGGCCTTCGCCCGCTCCACGTGATAGGCGCGGTAAAGATCCTTGGGCATGCCGTCCACGGGATATGCGGGTTCGTGGGAGGTGGTGATGATGCGGTTTCTGAGCGTCAGGTGCTTGATCGTGTAGGGCTGCAACAGCGGATCGCTGGACATCGTGGTGCGCTCCTGGGAGGGAACATCAGGCTTGGTTTGACGCAAAATTAGGTGGAATGTACATAGGTGTCAAGCACGGCTGACGGCTGTGTACATTTTGCTTGCGTCCACACGCACCGTGTGGCTACTATCGGCCGAACAGCTGGCCAAGACTGGCGATTCGACACTTTCACTGCCGCACCCAGTAACACCCATACACGACAGGGGACATGCACGATGGATGCTTATTCGCCGTATAAGAAAAAACGTATTGGTTGGTTAGCAGGGATCGCTTTGACGACAGTGAGCGTGCTCAGCCACGCCGCGGATCAGCCGCCGGTTCGCATCGGTTGGGTGAACTGGTCGGACACGGAGATCGCCGTCAAGCTGGCCAACATCGTTCTGGAAGATCAGCTGAAACAGCCGGTCAAGCTGGTGATGGCCGACATTGGCATCCAGTTTCAAGCGATGGCCAACGGCAACATCGACCTGATTCCCATGGTCTGGCTGCCGGGTACGCACAAGGCTTTCTACGACAAGTACAAGGACAAGCTCGAAGATCTGGGCGTGCTATATGAAGGCCGCATCGGCATGGCGGTGCCGGACATCGTGCCGGCCAGCGAGGTGTCGAGCCTTGCCGACCTGAACAAGCCGGGTATCGCGCAGCAATTCGACGGCAAGATCCTGACGTCGGAGGTGGGCAACGGGCAGTACAAGCTGACCGAGAAAGTCCTCAACGACAAGAAGATCGTCGGCTACAAAATGGTCGCGTCTTCGGAAAGCGGCATGCTCAGCGAGCTGGACCGCAACCTCAAACGCGGGAAATGGTCACTGGTCAACGCCTGGAGTCCGCACTGGATGTTCGCCAAATACCCGCTGCGCTATCTGGATGACCCGGAGCATTTGTTCGGCGGCACCGAGCAGATTCACGTCGTCGCCCGTAAGGGATTCAGCGAGCAATACCCGAAAGTGGCCCGGTTCTTCTCCCATTACTCCATCCCACAGGCTGACTTGCAGACAATGATGTCGGCGGCGCGGGAGCCAGGCAACTCGCCGGAAAAAGTCGTCGCAGCTTATTACGCGCAGAACAAGGCGCGGTTCGTGGCGATGGCAGAAGGCAACAAGACGGCCGCAACCAGCCCTTGAAGCTGTAAGAAAGGGGCGGGCGGCCTGCTGCTGATTCACGGGCAAGGCTTGGACCTGTGGGAGCAGACTCGCTCCCGCAGGTCGTGCGGTGCATCAGTCAGCGGACGCGCCGTCTTTCTTCCCGCGCAATTCACTCACGCTGCCGCCGCTGGTGCTGACCTGCACATTCAGGCGCGGCGTCGCCAGGTCCATCCCGGCTTCATCCAGGTAGCGTTTGAGCGACAGATTGAACGCTCGCGAAACTTCCCACTGCTTGATCGGCGCGGTCTTGAAGCGTGCACGCAGAATGGCGTTGCCCGACTCGAAGCTTTCGACGCCCTGAATCTCCAGCGGTGACCAGATATTGCGGCGCTGCAGCGGATCGGTGCGCATCTTCTGGCCGACGTCGCGGATCATTTTCAAGGCGTCGTCGATGTTCATGTTCGACGGGATCGCGATGCGGAAGATCGCGTAGCCGAACTCCCGCGAGTAGTTCTGGATGCTCTTGATCTCGCTGAAAGGGATGGTGTGAACGATGCCGTCGATGTCCCGCAGCCGCACGGTCCGGATGGTCAGCCCTTCGACGGTGCCCAGGTGACCGCCGACGTCGACGTAATCGTCGATCGCCAGCGAGTCCTCGATGATGATGAACAGGCCGGTGATCAGGTCCGCAACCAGCGACTGCGCGCCGAAACCGATCGCCAGGCCGATGACACCGGCACCCGCCAGCAGCGGCGTGACGTTCATGCCCATGTTCGCCAGCGCGACAATCACCGCAATGATGAAAATCGTCACGAACAGCACATTACGAATCAGCGGCATCATCGTCTGCGCGCGGGCGTTGGCCAGGCCCTTGCGCGAGCGGGTGAGGGCATGATGAATCGCGGTATCGGCAAGAATCCACACCAGCCAGGCAAACATCAGCGTGGTGGCTAGGCCAATGATTCGCAGGCTGATGTCATGCCCGTCGCCGTCGGCAAACCGAATCAGCGACAGGCCCCACACGCGCATCCCCAGTTCGATGAACACCAGCCAGATGAGCAGGTGCACGACGGTGTAGAAAAAGTTCTTGAGGCGATCCGAATACAGCGCATGACGCTTGTGGCCATGGGACGGTTTTTGCGCGTAACGCCGCACCAGCCCGTTGATCACCATGCACAGCACCAGCAGCACCGTGCAGATCAGCGCCTGACGCAACGCGGTGCTGGTATCGCCGGCAGAGAAAAACGTCGCAAACAGCGACACGCCCACCAGCACAAGCGCGGGCAGGTACCAGAAGCTGCCGAGCACTTCGATGCTGTCGCTCAACGCGCGTCGTTTCAGACGGCGAGCCAGGGGCTGGTTGCGAATGAGGTGAGCGATGGGCCGACGGAAACGGATGATGAACAGCCCGGTCGACAGCGCGGCCATGACGTTCGCCAGTGTCGCGGCGGTGTGCGCCAGGTGCACGCCCAGGCTTGCCACCAGACGCGGATCGCTCAACGCTTCGCCGAACGCTGCGAAACTGCCGATCCACCACAGCGGGCGGAAGGCCTGGTGGCGCAGGATGTACAGCGCCTGATGCCGATGAGGACCATCCAGCAGCGAGAACGCAATCACGCAGATGGCCGAAAACAGCGTGCCGACCACCAGCGCGTAAGCGAGCACCATCGCCAGATCACGACCCAGCGACGGCGGCAGCGAATAACTCAGGTACACCGTGATCACCAGCGCCACCAGCCAGGGTCCGAGCTTGCGCAGCGCAAAGCGCAGCATGTCCCACGGGCGTGGGTGTTGCGGCAGTTCTTCGGACAGGCCAAAGCGCAGCCGCACCTTGTGCCCGAGCCAGATCAGCGCCGCCGCCAACAGGCTCCAGAGCGCAAGAACCACGGCGAAACCGAAGATGATCGGCCACCATTGATTGGCCGGCAACATCAATGCGACGAGTTCGTCCTGCGCCTGCGACACCTCATCGGCCCAGCGGCTGAGCGGGCTGTCGTCCCCGGTAAACTGTTTCTCCAGCTCCGCGAATGAACTGCCGATCAGCCCCAGCACGCCTTGCTCGGCGTTGGGTTGGGCTTTTTGCGTGGCATCGCGAAGCTTCTTCAGGTCCTCCAACAACTTGCTGCGCTGTTGATCGTTCTCCAGCGACGTGATCACTTCATCCAGCGACTGCCCCAACGGCTCTTGCGCCTGCGGCTGAGCTTTCTGGCCACTGAGCAGACTCGGCAGTCCAGCCGCCTGCGTGAGGGCGACGGGGAACAGTGCCAGCAGAAAGATCAGCAACAGGCGTGGCAGGGTGCAAAAGCGGGGAGGAGCAGTCACCGGGTCATCAACCTCGAGTCGGGCGGGCGATAAGATTGTAGTGCGCTTGAGGTGCAGGCGCGGGGCTTGCCCGTGAGCAGCGCTGCGAAAGTCGTGCACCGCAGCACCCGGCCGTCAGGCTGGACCGGATGCCGATCTGGATAATGCGGTGCGCGCAGGCGGCCATGCCAGGCCCCTGCGCGACTGCGAGTCAAGGCAGCTCGGCACTGGCGTAGAACGCCGAGAGGACTTTGACCAGATGCGCCAGATCCTGGCTGCCTGCCAGTTCGCGGATCGAGTGCATGGCGAACGTCGGCAGGCCGATGTCGACCGTGCGCACGCCCAGGTGGCCGGCGGTGATCGGTCCGATGGTCGAACCGCAGGCCATGTCGGAACGCACCACGAAGCTCTGCACCGGCACTTCTTCAGCCATGCACAGGTGACGGAAGAAACCGGCGGTTTCGCTGTTGGTGGCGTAGCGCTGGTTGCTGTTGACCTTGATGACGGGCCCGGCGTTGAGTTTCGGGCCGTGATTGCCGTCGTGCTTTTCGGCGTAGTTAGGGTGCACGCCGTGGGCGTTGTCGGCGGAGATCAGCAGCGATTTCTGAATCGTGCGCACGTAGTCGTCGCCTTCGGGCAACAGGCGTTGCAGCACTTGTTCGAGCATCGGACCATCGGCGCCGCAGGCCGACGTCGACCCCACTTCTTCGTGATCGGTGCAGATGAGCAGGCAGGTTTCGTCGCCATCGGCGTTCAACAGCGCTTGCAGACCCGCGAAGCACGACAGCAGGTTGTCCAGACGCGCCCCGGCGATGAAGTCGCCGTTGAGGCCGATCACTGCTGCGCTTTGCGTGTCGTAGAAACTCAGCTCGTAATCGAGGACAACGTCGGCGTTCAGGCCGTGCTCACGGGCCAGCTGGTCGGTCAGCAGGGCACGGAAATCGGCGCGTTCATCGCCCGCGAACTGCGCCAGGATCGGCGGAAGTTCGTTCTGTGCGTTGATCGGCCAGCCTTCGTTGGCTGTGCGGTTGAGGTGGATCGCCAGATTGGGGATGGTCGCGATGGGCAGTTTGAAATCGATCAGCTGGCTTTCGACCTTGCCGTCGCGGCGGAAGGTCACGCGCCCGGCCAGGGACAGGTCGCGATCGAACCACGGGGCGAGCAGGGCGCCGCCGTAAACCTCGACGCCCAGTTGCCAGAAACCCTGGCGCTGCAGCTCAGGCTGCGGTTTGACGCGCAGGCACGGGCTGTCAGTGTGTGCACCGACCAGGCGGATGCCGCCGATCAGGGGGGACAGGCGACCGAGTTTGAAGGCGACAATGGAGGAATCGTTGCGGGTGACGTAGTAGCGACCGCCGGTTTCGGTGTGCCATGGCTCACGTTCGTCCAGTCGCTGATAGCCTGCGCCTTCCAGACGTTGCACCAGGCTTGCGGTGGCGTGAAACGGGGTGGGAGAGGCCTTGAGAAAGTCGATCAGGCCTTGGTTCAGCTCTTCGCGCATAAGTTACTCCAGACAGCAATGGCGGGAGTTTACAGGCCTCTGAGTGAGGTAGCGAGCTTGGTGGTTGCAGGATTTTATGGCGGGGGCATATCTGACGTCGGTATCGACGCACCTTGAGTTTATGACGCCAGGGCCACTCCGCGACGCCTGCGTTCAGCTGGCACCCAAGTCGCGTTTTGTGTCGTCCAAACGTTCTCGGTATGAAGATCAAAAGCAAAAACATCGGATGATGCGAATTCTGTAGGAGCGCGCTTGCCCGCGATCTACCGCGCAGCGGTAGCAAAACCAGACGACTCGGTTATGCCTGAGATACAGCATGTACCGGTCTTGCTGCCGGTTCCCGGCAGATCGTCCGAGTGCGGCCCAGAGCAAGCGCGCTCCTACATTTCGGGGCGTGCGGATGATCGATGACCGAATGAAGAATGCGAGGAGCGTTAGCTCCAGCCTGAATCGCTCTTGACGCAACCGTCCAGACACCACAAAACGCGACTTTGCTGATCGTTCCCACGCTCTGCGTGGTAACGCATCGATTGACGCTCCGCGTCGAGTTGGACGCAGAGCGTTTTGCCACGCATTCCCACGCGGAGCGCGGGAACGATCATGCAAAGTCTGTACTGACTGACAACATCAAAACGGCGCCGGGCACTCAAACCGCACCCGCTCACCCGTCACAGGATGCGTGAACGCCAGCATGCTCGCATGCAGGCACAACCTTGGATACGCCGCCAGTGCCTCGGGAGGTGCATACAGACCATCGCCCAGCAACGGGTGCCCGATCGACAGCATATGCACCCGCAACTGGTGCGAACGGCCGGTAATCGGCGTCAGCTCGACCCGACAATGGGTGTCGTAACGCTCCAGCACCCGCCAGAACGTCAGCGCATGTTTGCCGGATTCGTGGTCGACCACATGCCGAGGCTTGGTCGGCGGGTCATAACGCAAGGGCAGGTCGATACTGCCGCTGTCCAGTTCAGGTTGTCCCCAGGCCAGCGCGGTGTAGGCTTTTTCGGTTTCCCGGTCGTGAAACTGCCGGGACAGTTCCCGATGGGTATCGGCATCGCGTGCCAGGAGGATGATCCCGGAGGTTTCCCAATCCAGGCGATGGACGATTCGCGCCTCGGGATAGCCGTTTTCCTGCAAGCGGGTGATCAGACAGTCCTTGTTATCGTCCGCCCGGCCGGGCACAGAGAGCAGAAGGGTAGGCTTGTTCACCACCAGAACGGCGGTGTCCTGATGGAGAATGTGAACGTTGGACAGCGGCATCAGACAGCCTCGCAGCTAAACAGTCTCAGGACAAAATCGGTCCCGTAGCAAACGCCAACGGCGGCTCGCTCACCCGCATCCCGTGCAAGGATGCGAGCAACCGAGCCGCCGTGGCGGCTGCCTTTTCGATCAACGATCAGGCAGGGTGATATTGAGTTCCAGAATCGAGCAGCTGCCGTCGTTTTCCAACGCGACATGCACGTCATCGTTGCCGATATTGACGTATTTGCGAATCACCTCGACCAGTTCCTTCTGCAAGGCTGGCAGGTAGTCCGGGGTGCTGCGTTGGCCGCGTTCGTGCGCCACGATGATCTGTAGACGCTCTTTCGCTACCGACGCGGTGCTGGGCTTTTTGTTGGCACGAAAGAAGTCAAAAATACTCATTAGTTACCCCCGAACAGACGTTCCAGAAATCCTTTCTTCTTTACGTCCAGGAAGCGGTGCTCAACGGCTTTGCCCAGCAGGCGATCAACTGCGTCGCTGTAGGCCTGGCCAGCATCGCTCTGGTCATCGAGGATCACAGGTACGCCGGAGTTGGACGCCTTGAGCACTGCCTGGGATTCCGGGATCACGCCCAGCAAGGTCACCGAGAGGATTTCCTTGACGTCTTCGACACCCAGCATCTCGCCATCGCTGACGCGCTGCGGGTTGTAGCGGGTCAGGAGCAGGTGTTCCTTGATCGGGTCTTCGTTGTTTTCGGCGCGGCGGGATTTGCTGGCCAGCAGGCCCAGCATGCGGTCCGAGTCACGTACCGAGGAGACTTCCGGGTTGGTCACGACGATGGCTTCGTCGGCGAAGTACATCGCCAGATGAGCGCCTTTCTCGATACCGGCCGGCGAGTCGCATACCACGAACTCGAAGTCTTCCTTGAGCTGCATCAGGACCTTTTCGACGCCTTCCTGGGTGAGGGCATCCTTGTCGCGGGTCTGGCTGGCAGCCAGCACGTACAGGTTTTCCAGGCGCTTGTCTTTGATCAGTGCCTGCTGCAGGTTGGCTTCGCCGTTGACCACGTTGACGAAGTCATACACCACGCGACGCTCGCAACCCATGATCAGGTCCAGGTTACGCAGGCCGACGTCGAAGTCGACGATCACTGTTTTGTGGCCGCGCAGTGCGAGGCCTGTACCGATAGCGGCGCTGGTGGTGGTCTTGCCCACACCACCCTTGCCGGATGTAACCACGAGAATCTTGGCCAAGGTGAATCACCCCTAGAGGAAAAGGAAGGCCAGCTTCGCCCTTAAAGTGGCTGCGCCGGTCATGCTGCGTTAAAAGCAGGCTCGCAATGCTCATTTAGGGGCCTAAACTCCGCTTGCTCGCCTGCTTTTGCCTTGCCTGACCTTCGCTCGCCGACTTTTCGAACGAATCTAGTCCCTGAATAGCCCCTCGTGACGCAACGGTACGCGAGCAACGGTGGAAGCCAGAGCCCGGCTGGGGCTCATGTTTCGAGAAAACAAACGAATTTCCCGGTTTTCCTTTCCCTTTGCATCGTTTTCGCGACGAATCAGAGTGGCTTTGAAAATGGCGCAGTATCCGTTAAAGACGGGTGATGTTCAACACGTCGCCGGACAGACTGACCTGTACCCCGGCGCCCCACAGAGGATCTCTGCGCAGGTCTTCGGAAACCTTGTACTGGCCCGCGATGGAGACCAGTTCGGCGACCATCTGCTGGCAAAAAATACGGGCTTTGGTGTCGCCCTTGATGCCTGCCAGCGCCCGGCCCCGCATCGGACCATACACATGGATGTTGCCATCGGCGAGAAGTTCCGCGCCGGGACTGACCGAGGAAATCACCACCAGATCGGAGCCCTGGGCGTAAATCTGCTGACCGCCACGCACGGGAGCCGTGATTATCTTGGTCGGCTTGATCAGAGGCTCAGGCGGTTTCTCGATGACTTCAGGCTTTTTCCGGACTTCGCCTTCCGTCGGATCGAGCGGTCTTTCACGGGCGCCGGAGGGTGGCAGAACCGGCAGGTCGATGGCGATGGCCGCGGCGATGTCTTCGATGCGGTTGGCGCGGATGGCCAAGGTGCGCAGGCCATGCTGGCGGCAGACCCGCATCATCGCCGGCAGGTCGATCGCGCCTTCATTGGGCGGCAGCTTGTCCAGCGCCAGGACCAGCGGAGTATTGCTGAAGAAATTGGGTGCCTGGGCGACTTTGGCCGCCAGTTGACGATCCAGCGCTTCGAGGTTGTTGCGGGCCAGCTCCAGCACGGTTATGGCCAGCATGCTGCCCTTCAACTGAAACACGGGATCCTGATCTTGCAATTCGATTTGGCTCATGTCGGCATACAGCGGCTTGTCGCTAAAAGTGCCGAGACTTATAACGAGATCGCCCGCCAGCCGCAAGGGAGCCGCATCCGACGAAGCGTCACCGATCCACTCGAACCCATGTAGAATGCCCGCCTTTGCCCTGACGGAAGCTGTAATGGAACGCCCGCGTTTTCGTGCCGAATTTCTTCATCCGCGCTACTGGCCGCTCTGGCTGGGGCTGGGCCTGCTCTGGCTGGTCGTGCAGCTGCCGTTTCGCATGCTGGTGGCCATCGGCCGGATGCTGGGGTCGGTCATGTACTACTTTGCGACGGATCGCCGGATCATTGCCGCGCGTAATCTGGAGCTGTGCTTCCCGCAGTACTCGAAAGCGGAACGCAAACGCCTGCTCAAGGAGAATTTCGCGTCCACCGGCATCGCGTTTTTTGAAATGGCCATGAGTTGGTGGTGGAGCAGGCAACGCCTCGCCAGGCTTGCCCATGTCGAAGGGCTGGAGCACCTCCAGCAGCCGCACCAGGACGGGCAAGGCGTGATTCTCATGGCGCTGCATTTCACCACGCTGGAAATCGGCGCCGCGCTGCTGGGGCAGCAACACACCATCGACGGCATGTACCGCGAGCACAAGAATGCGCTGTTCGACTACATTCAGCGCCGCGGACGCGAGCGTCACAATCTGGACGCGATCGCGGTGGAGCGCGAGGACGTGCGCGGCATGATCAAGCAGCTGCGCAAAGGCCGCGCGATCTGGTATGCGCCGGATCAGGACTACGGCGCCAAGCAGAGCATCTTCGTCCCGCTGTTCGGCATTCCGGCAGCCACGGTGCCGGCGACCAGCAAGTTCGCCACCCTGGGACGCGCGCGGGTCGTGCCGTTCACCCAGAAGCGTCTGGACGATGGCAGCGGCTACAAGCTGGTCATCCATCCGCCCCTTGAAGACTTCCCCGGCGAAAGCGACGAGGCCGACTGCCTGCGCATCAACCAATGGGTCGAGCGGGCCGTCACCGAATGCCCGGAACAGTATCTGTGGGCGCATCGGCGCTTCAAGAGCCGACCGCCCGGCGAGCCGAAACTGTATAAAAAGCGTGGTTGATACCCAGAGCTGAATGCCCATGACAACGAGCGCCATCGAACAACAAACCGTGCGCAGCGCTTGCGATGCCCCTGCCGTCGCGGAGTCGGTCACCGGCCTGATTCTCTCCGGCGGCGGCGCGCGCGCGGCCTATCAGGTCGGCGTACTGGCGGGCATCGCCGATCTGCTGCCCGCGGGTGCGCAAAACCCTTTCCCGGTCATCGTCGGCACGTCGGCTGGCGCCATCAACGCAGTCAAGCTGGCCAGCGGCGCGGCGCATTTTCGGACCGCGATTCACGAGCTGACCCTGTTCTGGCAGAGCTTTCGCAGTCATCAGGTGTTGCGCAGCGACTGGGCCGGGGTCATGCGCCAGGCATCGCGGTTTTTTGTTCGCAGCCTCTTGGGGATCGGCCGCAAACAGGTGCCAGTGGCGCTGCTCGACAGCTCGCCGCTGAAGGAACTGCTCACCGAACGGCTGAATCTGGCTGGCATCGAAGCGGCGATCAACGACCGGCATCTTCGCGCCGTGGCAGTGACCGCGTTTGGCTACGAATCAGGGCAAGCCGTCACCTTTTATCAGGGCAAGGGCACCATCGACGCCTGGCTGCGCCATCGGCGTATCGGTCAGCCGACGCAACTGACGGTGGATCATCTGCTGGCCAGTTCCGCGATCCCGTTGCTGTTCGCCCCGGTCAAGCTTGAGCACGAGTATTTCGGCGATGGCGCTGTGCGGCAGTCGGCGCCCATCAGCCCGGCCTTGCACCTGGGCGCCAATCGGGTGCTGGTCGTGGGCGTCAGCGGCAATCCGCGCGGACCGGGCGCGAACAAGCCCGTTCACCGGGTCGTGAGCGGCGCACAGCCGAGCCTTGCGCAGATCAGCGGGCACATGCTCAACAGCACGTTCATCGACAGCCTCGAAAGCGATATCGAATTGCTCGAGCGCTTGAATCTGTTGAGCCGCATGCTGCCCCCGAGCATGCCTCATCAGCCATCCCCGCAGATTTCCGAGCAGCCCACGCCGGTTCAGTCGCTGGCGCCGGTGGAGGTGTTGGTGATCTCGCCCAGTCAGCCGCTCGATGAAATTGCTGCCCGGCATCGCCGGGAACTGCCAGCGGCCTTGCGCACTTTTCTGCGAGGTCCGGGCGCGACCAAGACCAGCGGGGCAGGGGTGCTGAGTTATCTGTTGTTCGAGTCAGGGTATTGCAGCGAACTGATCGAACTGGGCCGACGCGATGCGATGGCCCAGAAGGAACAGCTGATGAAGTTTTTGCGTCTGGATTGAAGTGTCTGCGGACTCTGTGAGTGTGAGCTTGCTCGGGGCTGCCATCGGACGAAGACTGATTTCCGTCCACTGCCGAAATAAGCCCTGGCCTCTTCCCGGCTGAAGCCGGTCCTACAGACGCTGCAAGCTTTCCGTAGGACCGGCTTTAGCCGGGAAGGCGTCGGGTGTTACGCCGTTGATCGAAGGCGTTAAACACAGTTGCCTTACTCCCTCAGGTCAGGCGTTCCCGGCAGCATCAGCGGCGTCTCGCAATCGGCTACGCCGTGAGTTTGTCATCCCGGAAATCGCGCAACGCTTGCTCGATCTCTTCGCGGCTGTTCATGACGAACGGGCCGTATTGCACGATCGGTTCGCGCAGCGGTTTGCCGGCAATCAGCAACACCTTGGTGTCCACTGCTGCCGTCAGCTGCAGCTCGCCGTTTTCCGACAGCCTTGCCAGACGACTCTTGCCCAGTTTCTGAGGCTGTCCGGCGATCTCCACCTCGCCTTCGTACACATAAAGCAGCACTCGATGACCTTCCGGTACACGCGGGCTGACGGTCGAGCCTGCCGGCATATGGAAGTCGAAGTAATGCGGTTCGGTATCAGGCCGCTGCACTGCGCCTGCCTGACGGGTCTGACCGTCGTCGAACTGACCGGCAATCACGATCACCTCGACACCGTTCTGCGTGGTGACACGAGGAATGCGTTCGGGCTGGATGTCGTCGTAACCGGCGTCGCCCATCTTCGACTTGCCCGGCAAATTCAGCCATAGCTGGAAACCGCGCATCAGGCCTTCTTCCTGCTCGGGCATTTCGCTGTGGATCACGCCGCGTGCGGCGGTCATCCATTGCACGCCACCGCCTTGCAGCAGGCCGACGTTGCCCATGTGGTCCTCATGGCGCATGCGGCCTTCGAGCATGTACGTCACGGTTTCGAAGCCACGATGCGGGTGGGGAGGAAAGCCTGCGATGTAGTCGTCGGCTTTATCCGAACCGAATTCGTCGAGCATCAGGAACGGGTCGAAGAGTTCGACGCCCGGGCCGCCAAAGACCCGTGTCAGTTTGACGCCAGCGCCGTCCGAAGTCGGCTGGCCGGCCTGGATCGACAGCACTTTACGAAATTGAGTCATGAGGCTCACTCCAGAACAGGTGGGAATGGCGCCTATGGTATGCCTGTTGAGGCGATGGATGGGTGACGTTTTTGCGAGGGATCGATCGATTTTATAGATTGTTTTGAGGGAGCATTGCAGGAGCGCGCTTGCCCGCGACGGCGTTCAGTCAGTCGGCATCGGTGTGCCGGAAAACTGCAATCGCGGGTAAGCGCGCTCCTACGAGAGGGCTGGGGTTATTCCGAGATCTGCAACTTCCTCGCTTCGGTGTACACGTACCGCACCTTCTCGTACTCGAACGGCGAATCCATCTGGCCGTATCGGAAGCTGGTGGAGTAGCGGCGGTCGATCGCGCGCAGCAGGTACAGCTCAGGATGGTCCTGACTGACCTGCGCTACGTTGAGGAAGTTGATCTGCGATTCCGCGGTGAAGTCGAACGCCAGGCCACCGGTGTCGCGGAAGTTGGACGGCCCCAGGATCGGCAACACGAAGTACGGGCCGGCAGGCACGCCGTAGAAGCCCAGCGTCTGGCCGAAGTCTTCACTCTGCTTGGGCAGGCCCATTTTCGTGGCCGGGTCCCACAGCCCGGCGATGCCCAGCGTGGTGTTGATGATCAGGCGTCCGGTGGTTTCCATCGAGCGCTTGCCTTTGAACTGCAGCAGGCTGTTCACCAGATTGGGGATGTCGCCCAGGTTGCTGAAGAAGTTACTCACGCCGGTGCGAACGAAGCTTGGGGTGATGTACTTGTAGCCGTTGACCACAGGCAGGAACACCCACTCGTCGAAGCGGTAGTTGAAGTGGTAGACCCGGCGGTTCCAGGACTCCAGCGGGTCGTACACATTCAACGCGTTGAGCGATGAGCGCTCGAACTCCTGGGCGTCGAGGCCCGGATTGAATTTCAGCGACTTCAACGGCTCGGTGAAACCGTCCGGATTGTCCACGCGTTGCACCGGCGCGGCTTTGGAGACGATGGGAGCGTCGTCGGCATGAGCCACGCCTGCACACAGCAGGGCAGCGATAAGCAATAGACGTTTAGCCACGGAAAAACTCCAGCATGGCGTCGCTGTTGACGCGATAGTTCATGTTGCCGCAATGACCGCCGTAGGGATAAACGGTCAAGCGATCGCCAAAGGTCTTGCGCAGGAATCCGAGGTCGCCTGGGCCGAGGATCACGTCATCGGCGTTGTGCATCACGGCGATTTTCTTGCTGGTGCTCAGGTAATCCTTCAGCGCGTACAAACTGACCTGATCGACCAGTTGCAACAGGCTGCCGCCGTCAGTGCGCGCACGCCACATCGGGATGACTTGCTCGGTGACGTAGCAGTCGAAGTCGCATTGCAGCGCACGCTTGAGGAACGGCGTGAGGCTGGTGCCTTCGCTGATCGGGGTTTTCGGCGGCGTGATCAGGCCGCGTCGATTGATCAGGTCCGAGGTGAACGCGATGTCGGCGGCAGAGAAGCGGAAGGAGGTGCCGATCAGCATCGCCATCTGTTCGTTGGACAAGTGCTGCTTGGACTGTTGGAAGTCATACAGCAGCGCGTCGTTGAGGTCGATGTAGCCTTTCTCGCGGAAGTAGCGCGTCAGTTTCTGTAGCACCAGTTCATAGAATGTGGTGCTGTTGGTGATGCCTTTAACCTCGGTCTGAACCATTTTGTCCAGGTTGGTGATCGAGGTGTAGAGGTTCACTGGCGGGTTGATCAGCAGCACTTTCTTGAAGTTGAAGCTGCGACGGGTCTCGTCCAGCTTACTGACGAACGCTGCGTCCAGCGCCCCGAGGCTGTAACCGGTGAGGTAATACTCGGTAACCTGAAGTTTGTTCTGCTGGGCACGCACCGCCTGCATCACCCGATACAAGTCCTCAGCGTCTTCCTTGGTCACGCCTGGCGTGGCAAAGCGTGAGGCAGCGCTCATGAAGTCGTAGCTGGTTGGCGACGAGAGCTGTACGACGTTGTACCCAGCTCCGTAATAAAGCCGCTTCAGGTATTCGTTGAGCGTGCTGTTGTAAGGAGCACCTGTGCCCGCGATGAGGAAGATCAGCGGGGCAGGGTGGTCCTGTTTGGCGAGGCGATAACGCAGTTTTTTAACGGCCCAGAAGTTGTCCGGCAGCGTGAACTCGCGCTCGGGGCGCAGCGTCAGGCTGTAATCGTCCTGATCGATGTCGGCGTCTTCAGGCACCTTGGCACGCAAATCCGGTGGGGTCGTGGCGATCGTCGCTTCGAACGGATTGGTCAAGGGGAAGCCATAGCTGGACGGGTCGATGTCGACCGCCATCACGGACGCACTCAAAAACAGGCCGCCGGAGAGGGCGGCGAGGCGTAGAAAACGAAGCATGACTGAATCCCTTGGGAAAGAAGTGCTGTTGAGATACGCAGGCTATGACACAGGGGGAGGGCGAAAAGTGCCGTAGTGGCATTTTGCATTATTTACCGCGCTGCCCCGTACAAATCCTAGGCGACAATACACGTTCTGGCTCGGATGGCGTGTGCGTATGTGCTTTTAATGCATACAGGTGCGTATCCCGTGCTGCCAGCGGCTATGCTGGGCGTCGTTTTTCCCCTCAGGAGCGTTCCGTGTCGCGTCGTTTGCCGCTGGTTTTAGCGTTCATTGCACTGGCTCTCTGGCTGGCCGCCAGTTACGGCTTGCGTTACGGGTTGATGGAGGAGGTGCGATGGGTCGGTTTGTGTGCCGACGGTGCTTCGCAATGGCAATGTGTTGTGCGGGCGAAACTGGGGTTGTTGATCCATTTCGGCGTGTTCGGCTGGGGCGCGCTGGTCGTGTCGCTGGTCGCGTTGTTCGTTCCGAGACGCCTCGGCCGCGGGCTGGCCATCGTGGGATTGCTGCTGGGCGTGTTGGCACTGGTGCTGTACACGGCCAGTCTGGCGGTGTTCGCGGTGGTGATTGCGGGGTTGCGGTTGGTGCGGGCGCGGTGATCCGCTTTTGATTCTGCCGGGAGGGCGCAGGCGCCTTGCTTGCAGGCGATCTGCCCGGAGTCGCGTCCGACCGCAGCAATCCATACTCCAGACAGCATAAAGGGGAGCCGAGGCTCCCCTTTAAATCGTTGCACGTGCTCTTTTTTATTGTTGTAGGGCGGTCTGTTGTTGTTTTTGGCAACCGGTCCCTCTACAGCGTCTTCAGTGGTCCCCATCCGGGACACAAGAGCAAACGTATTTTTTTGAGCGCTGATCTGCTTCGATGCCTTCGTTTGGCGAAGGATCCAACCCGTTCTGGACGCTACCTGAGGGTAGTTTTATTGTTCTCGGTCGGGCTGTGAGGCTTGAGGCCTCTGTAAAGCACATCTACTCCAAAAAAATCTGTTGGCTGCGTCTCTGTACCGTTGTTCTTGTTATGTCAGAGCCGATTCATCTTATTTTTATTGGGTTTTCACATTTTGTTCTTGTTATGCAGGAGATATAGCAGGTGCCGTGCCAACTTTTGCAAAGTCTTTGAAATCAACGGTTTGGACAAGATCAGCTTTGGGAGCCCACGTTTGACGCCGCTATTCTGTTTCCGTGTTACCCGCATTCTGATTTGGAATCGGTCCATCGGTAACACAATGTGTTCCTTGCCCCATCATCACGCCGAACGCTCTGGATTGGGTAACGGCGGCGTTTCGGTAGCCGCGACCGTGCGTGTGAGCCGCAGACTGCGCCACAGCGCCAGAGTCATGACGGCACTGGCCGCCGCCCACGCCCAGGCCTGTGGATTGCTCAGCCCTTCACGAAACAACTGTGGAACGATGCCGACGCCGACGATGGACGCCAGCAGGGCGATCTCCCGGCGTGGCGCGCTCACTGGCCGTAACAGATAAAAGAGGGCGGGCAACCACAGCGTTGGCGTGGCAAAGCTGCGATAGCGCGGGTCGAATACCATCGCCAGCATCATCACTGCCGCCGCGAAACCTGCCGCGCTCAGCCACCAGCCCGCGCGGCGTTCAAGGGAGTTGAAGGCGCGACCGCGCCAGCCGGTTCTTTCCGACAGGGACAGCGCGGCATGCGCTAGCACCACCAGATTCAGTGCCACCAGCGCCGCCGCCCAGATGTACTCGCCCACGAAGCGGCTGTTCACCCGCGCCAGTTCGCCCCACGTGGCGATGCAGCAAGCGCCGAACGCGGCCATCAACGGCAGCACCAGCGCCTGGCGGGCCTGGGCGGTCCGGCCTGCGATGGCCAGCGCAAGCAGGCCGATCGCGCCGCTGATTGCCAACCAGTGCGGCCAGTACGGCAAGTTCGAAACCGGTCCCGCCAGCACGCCCTTTTCCTGGCGGTCGGCATCGAACAGCCCCCAGTAACCGCCCACCGCGCCCTCGGCCTCACGTTTCCACGGCTGGTCGAACGCTTCGATCAGGTTGTAATGCCAGCCGTTCTGTTCCGCCATCGCCACGAAACTGCGAATGAACTTCGCCTCATTGACCCGGCTCGGCAGTGCCGTTTCTCGCTGACGCCCCTCGCTCGGCCATCCGGTCTCGCCTATGACGATGTCCTTGGGCGCAAATGTGTGACCGAACACCTGACGGATCTGCGCGACATGGGCCAGCGCGTCATCGATACCGGTGGGGTCATCTTCCCAGTACGGCAGCAAATGGATCGTCAGGAAGTCCACGGCCGGCGCGACTTCGGGGTACTGCAGCCAGTATTCCCAGACATCGGCATAGGTGACCGGCTGCTTCACCTGGGCTTTGACCTGGCCGATCAGCCGGGCGAGTTGAGCGCCAGTCACTTCCTTGCGTAACAGGGTTTCGTTACCGACGATGACTGAGGTGACAACGTCCGGTGCCTCATTGGCTGCCTTGATCAGAGCCGCAATTTCTTTCGCCGTGTCCACCGGATTGGCATTCACCCACGCCCCCAGCATGACTTTCAGACCGTGTCTGCGGGCGATCTCCGGAATCGCTTCCAGGCCTGTCATCGAGTAGGTGCGAATGCACTCGAAACGCGTCGCCAACAAGGCGAGGTCGGCGTCCATGCGTGCCGGACGCAGGGTGAACGGCTGATCGAAAGGCGACTGATCCTTATCGAACGGCGTGTAAGAGGCGCATTGCAGTTTATGGGTTGGCGTCGCGGCATCCGGCAGAACCACCGGCCGGCCCAGGCCATACCAGTAGCCGCACATCGCGATCAGCGCAATCAGACAGGAGAACAGGTAGATCACAACAGGCGAGCGGGAAGTGGCGGACATGATGGAGCCGAGAGGGGGCAGAGGGCCGCAGTCTAGCAAGACGGCGCCGTTACATCTGTAGGTGCTTGGCTTGTCGCACGATCCGCCGTGAACCGGCCGTGAAACCTCGGACTGCGGTCATTGCTGACGCACGCCAAACGTCTGTCTTGACGACTGCCTCGCAGCCCATCACGGGGATGACCACGCTCCTGCCAAAGTGCGTCACGCGGGATATTCGATTAACCATGCAATTTCCGGACTGACTGCTCCTCGTTTTACGACCTGTCTGTCGTTGATGGCCTGGTGATGTCGTTTCCACCTGTTTGAGTGTCGCTGACAGGAAAGGCACAAGGTCGGTGGGGGCAGATGATCGGCTGGTCAACGCAGCGTGTGCAGCTGCGCAGGCAAGTGGTTGAAGCGTGAATGTCCTGCGATGCGCCAAATGCGGGCGCGGGCCGCGGACAAAAAAAACGTTAACGATTCCCGACGACCGTCGGGTTCAGGACTACCGGGGAAGTAAAGATGAAGATGCGAAAAATCCTGGGTGCGGGTGCCGCTCTGGCGCTTGCCATCAGTTCCACGCTGGCCCTTGCCGACACTAAACCGGAGCTGAGCATCGGCTATGTGGACGGCTGGTCCGACAGCGTTGCGACCACAAACGTGGCCGCCGAAGTGATCAAGGAAAAACTGGGCTACCCCGTGAAACTGCAGGCGGTCGCTGCCGGGATCATGTGGCAGGGCGTGGCAACCGGCAAACTAGACATGATGCTGTCCGCCTGGCTGCCTGTGACCCACGGCGAATACTGGGCCAAGAACAAGGACAAGGTCACCGACTACGGCCCTAACTTCAAGGACGCGAAAATCGGCCTGATCGTGCCGGAGTACGTGAAAGCCAACTCGGTGGCTGACTTGAAGACCGATGAGTCTTTCAAGAAAAAAATCGTCGGTATCGACGCAGGCTCGGGCGTCATGATCAAGACCGATCAGGCCATCAAAGACTACGGCCTGGACGGTTACAAACTGCAGGCAAGTTCGGGCGCCGGCATGATCGCCGAGCTGACCCGCGCCGAGAACAAGAAGGAATCCATTGCCGTGACCGGCTGGGTGCCTCACTGGATGTTCGCCAAATGGAAGCTGAAATTCCTGGAAGATCCAAAAGGCGTTTACGGTGCAGCAGAAACCGTCGACAACATTGGCAGCCTGGACCTGGCCAAGAAAGCGCCGGACGTGGCTGACTTCCTGAAGAAATTCCAGTGGACCAGCAAAGACGAGATCGGCGAAGTCATGCTCGCCATTCAGGACGGCGCCAAGCCTGAAGCTGCCGCCAAGGACTGGGTCGCCAAGCACCCTGATCGCGTGAAAGAGTGGACCGGTAAGTAAATCGCCACAAAGACTTAATCTGTACCCGAACCGCCTGGTGAGTGATCGCCAAGCGGTTTTTTATTGTCCAGCGACCGCGATTGTGAGGCTGTACCTGTAGACCGATTAGCTATAGATATTATCGCCAATTCGCATCGTTATCGCTAATTCATTGATTATTAAGTTGCATTGCTTAATGGGCAGATTGGTTAGCTGGTCCGTGAAGAGTTGAAGGATCGAGGCTTTTGTCTTTTACTCAGAGAAGTGCTGATGCCAGGTTGAACACTCTGACGGTATGTCAGGTTCTGCCGGATTAGCTGGATTCTGAAATCTGCTCAAGGGTATGGCGATGACTACGTTGATGTCAGGGAAGAGCGATAGGCGTGTGGATATTTACGATCATGGAGAGAGGATTGGCGATGCTAAGGTGAACGACGACGGAAGCTGGAGATTTGAGTGTTCATCACCTGGGAAGCATGGAATGACGGCGGGTTATCTAGGGACCATCAGCGAGCCTGAACGTGTGTTCACTGTTCTCCCGGATACTAGCTATAACTTTGAAGACCTTGATGAGGGTTCAGTCGTTCTCCTTAAGGATAAATTTTTAGAACTCTCACATATTTATTGCCGAAATTCGGACGGCGTTGTGAATAGTGAAGGCGTATTTTTGTATGGTAAATCCGTGAATCCATATGGACTTTCCCTCCTGTCCACCGACACAACCACTACGGAGGTAACGGTTCAGTTCAAGAAGCCTTTTCAGCAGATGATAATGAAATTTCAACATAGAAGAGCCCCTCCAGTTGAGCCCGCTCATTTGCTGGTTTCTTACTGGGGTGTGAATGGTGAGAGTGATGTTATAGAAACAAAAGACATCATCTATCCAGTAGGTGGCGTTGCTGAGTTCCTGCCTGTTGAATTTAATGGAAGTGCAGAACGGAAGTGTTATGGCATAAAAGTCAAGCTTGTGCCGGGAGCGGGGGGCTTCGTCCAGCTATGTCTTAACTCATTTGAGTTTATTAAGTGAGCCAAAAATGCAAGCCTTATTCGACCGGTTCTCTGTAATCCACAATCGGTGATTCAGCCTTGTTAAATTAAGCTAGATTCTCAAATCTGCTAAAGGGTACGTCGATGACTAAGTCAACGTCAGGGAAGAGCGATAGGCGTGTGGACATTTACGATCATGGAGAAAGGATTGGCGATGCTGCGGTGAACGAAGACGGAAGCTGGGAGTATAAATGCTCGTCGCCTGGTCCGCATAAAATTGCACCCGGTTATCTCGGGACCATCAGCGACCCTGAACGTGTGTTCACTATTCTCCCGGATACTAGCTATAACTTTGAAGACCTTGATGAAAACTCAATGTCTGTTCTTGGGGACGGATGGACAGAACTTTCACCTTTTTATTGCCGTAATTCCAGCGGGTATGTGAGTAGTGATCGAGTATGTTTGTATGGTAGATCCGTTACTCCATATGGACTCGCGCTAAAGTTCAACGGCACAGCCGCTGTAGAGTTAACGGTTAATTTCAAGAAGCCAGTTCGGCATCTAGAGATGAAACTTCAACATAGAACAGCTCCCAATGAAGAGTCGGCTAAGTTGTTGGTTTCTTACCTCAATGAGAGCGATGCGATTGTCGATAAAGAAGATATCATCTATCCAGTGGCGGGCGTTCCAGATTATCTGAGTATTGTATTTGAGGGAGGGGACGATCTGAAGTGTGCTGTTATGAAAGTCAGGCTTAATCCGGGAGGGGGGAGCGGCTTTGAGCTATGCCTAAATTCATTCGAATTTATCGAGTGAGCAAAAACGCAAACCTTGTTCGACCGGTTTCTCCGCGATCCATCAACGGTGACCCAGTGTTGAACCTCACGAAACCTGAACCGCCCTGCGCAGTAGTGGCTGCTGTCCGTGCAGGGACCGTGCTCGTTGTTGGTAGATAAGATGAGGGGCGCTCGTTGCCTGCCCTGGGCGCTATCCGCGGTCGCGCGGTCTGGCCTTTTCTGGGATGCCAGTACGCCATGCCTTCCATTGGAGTGGCATCCCGGCGCCGTCGCATTCACGGTTATTCAGCCAAATGTGCCTCTGATTTTTCGATGGGGCGGCAATCGTGCAGCTCCGCGCACATCAGCTAATGTCGTTCTAATACTAAGGTCGTCTGGAGTGCGGCTCAGAGCCGACTAAAGTGCAATACGTGACATCCATCTGTGCTGCGAGGACAAAAACAATGAACGACAGCATTTACCTCTCGATTCAGAACAGCCCCCGTTTCAAGGAGCTGGTCTCGAAAAGGGAACGATTCGCCTGGATTCTCTCGGCGATCATGCTTGGGCTCTATTCCGCTTTCATCCTTCTGATCGCTTACGGGCCTCAAGTGCTTGGCGCCAAACTCAGCGCCACATCATCCATTACCTGGGGAATGCCAATCGGCGTGGGTCTGATCATCTCCGCGTTCGTGTTGACCGCCATCTACGTTCGTCGCGCAAACGGCGAATTCGATGAGCTGAACAACGCGATCCTGAAGGAGGCACAACAATGATCAGGCGCCTGTTTGCAGCTTTGGGCCTTGCGGCCTTTGCACCGACACTCTGGGCGGCGGATGCCCTGACTGGCGCTGTGCAGAAACAACCGCTCAACGTTGCCGCGATCGTCATGTTCGTGATCTTCGTCGGCGCCACGTTGTGCGTGACCTACTGGGCGGCCAAGAAAAACAAGTCGGCAGCGGACTATTACGCAGCTGGCGGCAAGATCACCGGTTTCCAGAACGGCCTTGCCATTGCCGGTGACTACATGTCGGCTGCGTCCTTCCTGGGTATTTCCGCTCTGGTGTACGCCTCCGGTTACGACGGCCTGATCTATTCGATCGGCTTCCTCGTCGGCTGGCCGATCATTCTGTTCCTGATCGCTGAACGCCTGCGCAACCTGGGTAAGTACACCTTCGCTGACGTGGCGTCCTACCGCCTGAAGCAGAAGGAAATCCGCACCCTGTCCGCCTGCGGTTCGCTGGTGGTGGTGGCGTTCTACCTGATCGCGCAAATGGTCGGTGCCGGCAAGCTGATCCAGCTGCTGTTCGGCCTGGACTACAACGTCGCGGTCGTGCTCGTCGGTATCCTGATGTGCCTGTATGTGCTGTTCGGCGGCATGCTGGCAACCACTTGGGTACAGATCATCAAGGCCGTGCTGCTGCTCTCCGGCGCATCGTTCATGGCGCTGATGGTGATGAAGCACGTCAACTTCGACTTCAACGTCCTGTTCTCCGAAGCCGTGAAGGTTCACCCTAAGGGTGAGGCCATCATGAGCCCGGGCGGTCTGGTGAAAGATCCGATCTCTGCGTTTTCCCTCGGTCTGGCGCTGATGTTCGGCACCGCCGGTCTGCCGCACATCCTGATGCGCTTCTTCACGGTGAGCGACGCGAAGGAAGCACGTAAATCGGTTCTCTATGCGACCGGCTTCATCGGCTACTTCTACATCCTGACCTTCATCATCGGCTTCGGCGCGATTCTGCTGGTCAGCACCAACCCGGCGTTCAAGGATGCAGCGGGCGCTCTGTTGGGCGGTAACAACATGGCGGCGGTTCACCTGGCCAACGCAGTGGGCGGCAGTCTGTTCCTTGGCTTCATCTCGGCGGTGGCGTTCGCGACCATCCTGGCGGTGGTAGCAGGGCTGACGCTGGCCGGTGCATCGGCGGTGTCCCACGACTTGTACGCCAGTGTGATCAAGGCGGGCAAAGCCAACGAGAAAGATGAAATCCGCGTATCGAAGATCACCACCGTCGCGCTGGCAATCGTCGCCATCGTGCTGGGTATCGCCTTCGAAAGTCAGAACATCGCGTTCATGGTGGGCCTGGCGTTCTCGATCGCAGCCAGCTGCAACTTCCCGGTGCTGCTGCTCTCGATGTACTGGAAAAACCTGACCACCCGCGGCGCCATGATCGGCGGCTGGATGGGGCTGATCAGCGCCGTGGTGCTGATGGTTCTCGGCCCGACCATCTGGGTGCAGATCCTGCACCACGAGAAGGCCATCTTCCCGTACGAGTACCCGGCGTTCTTCTCGATCATCATCGCGTTCGTGGGGATCTGGTTCTTCTCGATCACCGACAAGTCGAAAGCGGCCGAGGGCGAGCGAGCGCTGTTCTTCCCGCAGTTCGTGCGTTCGCAGACCGGCCTTGGCGCCAGTGGGGCGGTTTCTCACTGATTTGAGGTTTCAACGACATAGGAACCCCGCTTCGGCGGGGTTTTTTTATGGGTTTCAGGGCCGCGGAAGTGGGGTTGATCGATGTATCGCCAGCGCACGAAACTCTTCGCGGAACAAGTCGCCGCTGGTGCAGATCGCATCTGGCCTTAAGAGGAGTGGAGGGATCTCTATTTGCCACCCATAAAAAAACCCGCCACGAAGGCGGGTTTTTTCACTGGTTGCCAGGAGGTCATATCCTGCCGAGCAGCACCAGAATCAACAGGATCACCAGGATCGTACCGATGATACCCGACGGACCGTAGCCCCAACTTCTGGAGTGTGGGAAGACGGGAAGACCGCCGATCAACAGGAGGATCAGAATGATGATAAGAATTGTGCCGATGCCCATGACGAGTTCCTTCTTGTGTACTTGGTAGATGGCCGTGCAGTTCAAGATTCTGCCAACTTGGCGAAATGTTGTGCTGCCTGATTAATCCGACTGTCGGCATAATCAAAAGGTTCTGAATTCGAGAAATAAAAATTAACAACAGAAAAAATATCTTAAAAATCATAGGCTTGTAATATTTACTGAGTGGCTTTGCATGATGTTAAATCGCTTTATCTCCTCTTGTAAGACGCGGTTTGAGTCCGGAACTAATGATTGACGGATGGGTCGGCAGAAAGTTCTGAACCTGCCGTAATAGCAAGCAAGCTAACAGTCGTCCTCGGTTTGGTACGTCGACTCACCGTCGCATCTTTTGCTTATTGTCTTTGTTCGCCCGCCGTTGCTGAGGAGATGAAGCGAAATCCGCTCAGGCGGGCGGCGGTTTGCATTGCATATTCAGCGAGCTGATGAAGGGGTTGTCGGACAATTTGTCTGTTTAAACTGAGGCCACTTCCTCGAAACCGACAAGGCAATTGCTATGCAAAATCGCATTATGATCACTGGCGCCGGGTCCGGACTGGGTCGCGAGATCGCGCTGCGCTGGGCGCGTGAGGGCTGGCGACTGGCGCTGTCGGACATCAGTGACAGCGGGCTACAAGAGACGTTGAAGGGTGTGCGCGAGGCGGGCGGGGAAGGCTTCGTGCAACGCTGCGATGTTCGGGACTACAGCCAGTTGACCGCATTGGCCCAGGCGTGCGAGCAGAAGTTCGGCGGCATCGACGTCATCGTCAACAACGCGGGTGTCGCCTCTGGCGGATTTTTCGACGAGCTTTCACTCGAGGACTGGGACTGGCAGATCGCGATCAATCTGATGGGCGTCGTCAAGGGCTGCAAAGCGTTCCTGCCGTTGCTTGCGCAGAGCAAGGGCAAGATCATCAACATCGCCTCGATGGCGGCGCTGATGCAGGGCCCGGCGATGAGCAATTACAACGTTGCCAAGGCCGGTGTGGTTGCGTTGTCGGAAAGCCTGCTGGTCGAGCTTCGTCAATCGGAGGTCGGCGTACACGTCGTGTGTCCCTCCTTCTTTCAGACCAATCTGCTTGATTCCTTCCGCGGGCCGACGCCTGCGATGAAGGCCCAAGTCGGCAAGCTGCTGGAAAGCTCACCGATCAGCGCCAGTGACATCGCCGATTACATCTTCCGGCAAGTGGCCGAAGGCGAGTTCATGATTCTGCCTCACGAACAGGGGCGCATGGCCTGGCAGCTCAAGCAGAAAAATCCGCAGATGCTGTACGACGAGATGGCAACGATGGCTGAGAAGATGCGCGCGAAGGTCAGATCGGTCAGTTCGTGACGGCCTGGAGTCGGGCATTTCTGATAGGGTGGCCGGCATCGTTCTGGCCACCTTTGTAGAGATTTCCCCGTGCTCAACTACCTCTGGTTCTTCCTCGCGGCGCTGTTCGAAATCGCCGGCTGTTACGCCTTCTGGATGTGGCTGCGACAGGGCAAAAGTGCGCTCTGGATCGTGCCAGCGCTGGTCAGTCTGACCCTGTTCGCCGTGCTGTTGACCCGTGTGGAAGCTCAGTTTGCCGGCCGGGCCTATGCCGCTTACGGCGGCATCTACATCATTGCCTCGATTGTCTGGCTGGGGATCATCGAGCGCGCGCGGCCTTTGAGCTCCGACTGGATCGGTGTTGCGTTCTGTGTGATCGGCGCAACCATCATTCTGCTGGGCCCTCGCTGGACCCAGACCCTTTGACGCAAGCCTTTTCGGGCCTGGAAAAATCCGACGTCTGTAAGGCGGATTTCACGCGAAGTCCAGCCGACGCGGCCATTTGTAGGAATCGTCTGTCGGCCATGTGCGCGAATCTTTGAAGGGCGTTACTGATTTGTCCTGTACGCATTGATGCACTGATGCCTCCGGGTCAACCTGCTGACTTGGTTACCTCCAAGGGAGTAGGAAAGATGCTGGTATTGACGAGGGAAATCGGAGACACGTTCTCCATCGGCGACGACATCACTGTGCAGATTCTGGGCATCACGGGTAATCAGGTTCGTCTCGGCATCGATGCGCCGCAGCACGTGAAGATCCATCGTGCCGAGGTCTACCGACGGATCACTGCTCGCCTGCAGCAACTGGCCGCTCAGGGGGCTGGCAGGTAGACGACGGGTTCACTCTTCGAAATATTCTTTTGGTACGTCGTGCTTGAGCATCAGTTGGCACTGCTGGCTGTCGAGGTCAAAGAAAATCACCGCCTGACCCTTGCTCAACGCATGGCGGACGCGCAGAACCCGGGTTTCCAGCGGCGTCTCATCGCCGTTATCCGTGCCATCGCGGGTGACGAAATCCTCGATCAGTCGCGTCAGGGTGTCGGCTTCGAGTTGGTCGTGAGGGATCAGCATGGGATTCTCGGTGTGCGCAGAGGCGGATGGCGGCGATGCTAACTCGGCCCGAGAATCGAGGCTACATCTGCAGAGTGAGATTCCCACACCGGTTACGTTCGACTGTAGGAAGCGACTGTAGGAAGCCCGCTCAGCGCGAGCGGGCTTCCACAACCAGGCCGATCAGCGTTGGCCCATCAAGGTGTCCACGGACGGCACACGGGTGTCGGTTTCCATCTGCGCGTCGTGCTCCAGTTGATGACTGAAGTTTTCCAGTGAAGCGTTGGACGGATGCGCATCGGAGGCAAAGACCGGCGGGCTCATGATGTAGGCGGTCAGCAGCCGGCTCAGGGTGTTGAGGCTGTCGATATGCGTGCGTTCATAACCGTGAGTCGCGTCGCAGCCGAAGGCCAGCAGCGCAGTGCGGGTATCGTAACCGGCAGTGATCGCCGAGTGGGCATCGCTGTAGTAGTAGCGGAACAGGTCGCGCCGCACCGACAGCTCTTTTTCCTGACCCAGACGCAGCAAGTGACGGGACAGGTGATAGTCATAAGGCCCACCGGAATCCTGCATCGCCACACTGACCGCGTGTTCGCTGGAATGTTGGCCTGGGGCCACCGGGGCGATGTCGATGCCGACGAACTCGCTGACGTCCCACGGCAGGCTGCCCGCTGCCCCGCTGCCGGTTTCCTCGGTAATGGTAAACAGCGGATGACAGTCGATCATCGGTTCCGCGCCACTGTCGACAATCGCCTTGAGCGCAGCGAGCAGGGCGGCCACGCCTGCTTTGTCGTCCAGATGGCGCGCGCTGATGTGGCCGCTGTCGGTGAATTCCGGCAATGGGTCGAACGCCACGAAGTCGCCGATATTGACGCCCAGTGATTCGCAGTCGGCGCGGGTGGCGCTGTAGGCGTCCAGGCGCAACTCGATGTGATCCCAGCTGATCGGCATGGTATCGACTGCGGTGTTGAACGCATGCCCCGATGCCATCAGCGGCAGCACGCTGCCCCGGATCACACCGGTGTCGGTGAACACGCTGACGCGGCTGCCTTCAGCGAAGCGGCTCGACCAGCAACCTACCGGTGCCAGCCCTAGCCGGCCGTTGTCTTTGACCTCGCGCACGCTGGCGCCGATGGTGTCCAGGTGAGCTGATACGGCCCGGTCCGGGCTGTTCTGCTTACCTTTGAGGGTGGCGCGGATCGTCCCCCGGCGCGTCAGCTCGAAGGGAATGCCAAGCTCTTCCAGGCGCTCTGCGACGTAGCGCACGATGGTGTCGGTAAAGCCCGTAGGGCTGGGAATTGCGAGCATTTCCAGCAGGACTTTCTGCAGGTAATTCAGATCCGGTTCGAGGATTTTTTTTGCAGTGGTCATGGGAGGCTCCTATCAGAGCAGCTACAAGCTTCAAGCTGTAAGCTGCAAGTGGTCGCGCTGACCTCGCTTGCAGCTTATGGCTTGAAGCTTGCCGCTGCTGTTATTCAGCCGTGCACAGGCAAGCTATGGGGAAACAAAAGATCGACGAAGCGTTCAGCGGTCGGCTGCGGCTCGTGATTGGCGAGGCCGCAGCGTTCGTTGGCTTCGATGAACACGTATTCCGGTTGATCGGCGGCAGGGACCATCAGGTCCAGGCCCACCACCGGGATGTCGAGGGCGCGGGCGGCGCGGACAGCCGCGTCTTTGAGCACTGGATGAAGGATCGCGGTGACGTCCTCCAGGCACCCGCCGGTGTGCAGGTTGGCGGTGCGACGGACCGCCAGACGCTGATCGGCCGGTAGCACGCTGTCGAACGTGAAGCCGGCATCCTCCACAGTCCGGCGGGTTTCGTCGTCCATCGGGATCTTGCTCTCGCCCCCCGTCGCTGCGGCGCGTCGGCGGCTCTGGGCTTCGATCAACTGGCCGATGGCGTGTCGGCCATCGCCCATGATTTCGGCGGGACGGCGAATGGCGGCCGCGACCACTTCAAAGCCGATGACGACGATGCGCAGGTCGAGCCCTTCGTGGAAGCTTTCCAGCAACACACGGCTGTCGAACTGCCGAGCGCGCTCGACCGCAGCCTGCACGTCATCGATGGTGCGCAGATCCACGGCCACGCCCTGGCCCTGCTCACCGTCCACCGGCTTGACCACCACCCGCTCGTGTTCATCGAGGAACGCGAGGTTGTCGTCGCCATTGCCCGCCATCTGCTGGACCGGCACTTCAAGACCGGCGGCTTTGAGGGCTTTCTGCGTCAGTCGCTTGTCCTGACACAGCGTCATGCTGACCGCCGTGGTCAGGTCGCTCAACGACTCGCGGCAACGAATCCGGCGCCCGCCATGAATCAGCGTGAACAGGCCCGCCTCGGCATCGTCCACCTGCACTTCGATGCCTCGACGATGGGCTTCATCGACGATGATCCGCGCGTAAGGGTTGAATTCCGCCTGCGGACCGGGGCCGAGGAAGAGCTTCTCGTTGATGCCGTTCTTGCGCTTGATGGCGAACGTCGGCAGGTTGCGAAAGCCGAGTTTGCCGTACAGGTTTTTCGCCTGTTGATTGTCGTGCAGGACCGACAGGTCCAGATACGCCAGACCGCGGCTCTGAAAATGTTCGATCAGATGACGCACCAGCACTTCGCCGACACCGGGCCGCGTGCATTGCGGGTCGACCGCCAGGCACCAGAGGCTGCTGCCGTTTTCCGGGTCGTTGAACGCTTTCTGATGATTGAGTCCCATCACGCTGCCGATCACCGCATTGGTACTCTCATCTTCGGCGATCCAGTACACCGGGCCGCCCAGATGGCGGGGCGTCAGCAGGCTCGGGTCGATGGGCAGCATGCCGCGCGCGATGTACAGGTTATTGATGGCAGTCCAGTCGTCCTGATTCTGCGCACGGCGAATGCGAAAGCCGCGAAACACCCGCTGCGCAGGGCGGTAGTCGCTGAACCACAGGCGCAATGTGTCGGACGGATCCAGAAACAGCTGCTGCGGCGACTGTGCCAGCACTTGCTGGGGCGCTGCGACATACAGCGCGATGTCGCGCTCCCCGGGTTTTTCGTTGAGCAGGTCGTCAGCCAGCGTCGCAGGATCGGGATAGGTATGCCCGATCAACAGGCGTCCCCAGCCGCAATGCAGGGCCAGAGGCTCGGCGTCCATTGCGCTGCCATCCTCGGCGAGCCGCGCCTGCAGGCGCTCGTAGGACGGCGGCTGACCACGCAAGAGGCGCTGGTTATAGATCGAAGCGTTGGCTTTCATCGGTCAGAGTCCTTGTTCGCTGAGCCACAGATTAAGGGCCGCGAGCTGCCACAGCTTGGAACCGCGCAGCGGAGTCAATTGACCATCGGGATCGGTCAACAGCTTGTCGAGCATGTTCGGGTTGAACAGGCCACGGTCCTGGCTCGGATCGAGCAGCAGGTCGCGTACCCAGTTCAGCGTGTCGCCCTCAAGGTGCTTGAGACCCGGTACCGGGAAATAGCCTTTCTTGCGATCGATGACTTCGGACGGGATCACCAGGCGCGCCGCTTCCTTAAGCACCTGCTTGCCACCGTCGGGCAGCTTGAAGCGCGCGGGGATGCGGGCCGACAGTTCGACCAGCCGGTAATCCAGGAACGGCGTGCGCGCTTCCAGGCCCCACGCCATGGTCATGTTGTCGACGCGCTTGACCGGGTCGTCCACCAGCATCACGGTGCTGTCCAGACGCAACGCTTTATCGACCGCCGCATCGGCGCCCGGCATCGCAAAATGCTCGCGGACGAAATCACCGGCGGCGTCGTTGGCCGTCAGCCATTGCGGAGCGACCGTCTGCGCGTACTCGTCGTAGCTGCGGTCGAAGAAGGCATCGCGGTAAGCGGCATAAGGATCGGCCGCGCCATCGACTTGCGGGTACCAGTGATAACCGGCGAACAGCTCGTCCGCGCCCTGGCCGCTTTGCACCACTTTGCAATGCTTGGCCACTTCGCGGGACAGCAGATAAAACGCGATGCAGTCGTGGCTGACCATCGGCTCGCTCATGGCGCGAAACGCGGCTGGCAGCTGCTCGATGATTTCGCTTTCCTTGATCCGCAGCTGATGGTGGCGGGTGCCGTAGTGCTTCGCGATCAGGTCCGAATACTGAAACTCGTCACCCCGTTCGCCACCGGCGTCCTGAAAACCGATGGAGAAGGTCGACAGGTCTTTCACACCGACTTCGCGCAGTAGGCCGACCAGCATGCTCGAATCCACGCCGCCCGACAGCAGCACGCCGACGTCGACCGCCGCCCGTTGACGAATCGCGACCGCTTCGCGGGTGCTGTCCAGAACGCGGTCGCGCCAGTCTTCGAGAGTCAGATTGGCTTCGTCGGCGCGCGGGCCGTACGGCAGCGTCCACCAGACTTTCTGCTCGACCTTGCCGTCGGCGCTGAAGCGCATCCAGCTTGCAGGCGGTACCTTTTCGACGCCCGCCAGCAAGGTGCGCGGGGCCGGCACGACCGCGTGGAAATTCAGGTAGTGATTGAGCGCCACAGGATCGAGCATCGGGTTGATGTCGCCGCCTTTGAGCAGGGCGGGCAACGCCGATGCGAAGCGCAGGCGCTTGTCGGTGCGCGACAAGTACAGCGGCTTGACGCCCAGACGGTCGCGGGCGATGAACAGGCTGTTGTTGTCGCGCTCCCAGATGGCGAAGGCAAACATGCCGTTGAGCTTGGGCAGCATGTCTGCGCCCCAGGCGTGATAGCCCTTGAGCAGCACTTCGGTGTCGCCACCGGAATGGAACTGATAGCCCAGGCTTTCAAGCTCGGCACGCAGTTCCGGGAAGTTGTAGATCGCACCGTTGAAGGCCAGTGACAGGCCCAGATGGCTGTCGATCATCGGCTGCGCAGAGCCGTCAGACAGGTCCATGATTTTCAATCGGCGATGGCCGAGGGCAATCGGCCCCTGGCTATGAAAGCCCCACGCATCCGGGCCACGAGGCGCCAGATGATGGGTGATGCGTTCTACTGCGGCGAGGTCCGCAGGTTGATTGTCGAAACGTAATTCACCAGCTAATCCGCACATATAATCCTTACCGGTTTTCCGTTGGGGAACGTAGACGGGAAGTCCGGCTACCCAAAGACTGACCGGCAGGATTTGCCAGAGTTTTAGAACGATCAGTTATAAGTGGCGTGGGGGGACTGTGTCATAGGCCACATCCGGCAAGGCGTGCGGCCTGTTGTGGGAGTGAGCCAGCGGCCTTTAACTCGGCCTTCGATCAACGGCGTAACACCCGTCGCCTTCCCGGCTAAAGCCGGTCCTACGAACAGCTTTCAATATCTGCCGGACGTCCGTAGGACCGGCTTCAGCCGGGAAAAGGCCGGCGCAGCCTATGGAGATGCAGTAGTTGGAAATCAATCTTCGTCCGATGTCGGCCCCGAGCAAGCCCACTTGCGCAGGGCATGTGTGCACCCCTGAACCTCAATAGCCCGTCATCTCCAGATACCCGACGCCGTCGTGGCTTCCGCTCACTTGCACCGGGCCTTCCCAGTAGGGGATCTGCAGGTCCATCCACGCCTTCGGGTTGAGCGCCTCGACCGAGAGATCGATGCCCTTGCCGGGGATTTTTACCGACCAACGGGTGGGCATGTCGCGGCCCTCCACCTCTGTGGTGTCTTCGGGCTCGAGTCCGATGTCGCTGGGCGCGAGCATTTCGGTGCTGCCGTCGCTGTTGATCCAGGTCCCGGTGAGGTACGGTTCGCCGTTTTTGTTGCGCATTCGGTAGAGCATCACTTCGGCGCCATTGTTCAGGTGCAGGGAAAACCAGTCCCAGCCCGTCTGATCGGCGGTCAGCGGCTGGCTGCTCCATTCGCGGTCCAGCCAAGCTGGCCCGCTGACCTGATACGTTTTGCCGTCGATCTCGACGCTGCCGTCAGCGTGAAAGAACGGCTGGCTGTAGTAGTACGAGGCCTGACCTTCCTCGGATTTCTGACTGAAACCCTGCTTGCCCTGCAGCACCAGCGGCTTGTCGGCCTTCAGGTGCAGGCGATAGCTGAACTGCGGCCCTGCGGCCTGCAGGTGCATGTCCGCCAGTGGATCGGCGTGCGCGGCATCGCTGGTCAGCGACCAGTCGTCGATCCAGGCACTGAACGGCGCCAGCTTCACTCCGGCCTGCTCTACACCGCCGCGGGCGTAACGTTCGGCGGCGTAATGTTCATCCTTCGACGTCACCGCTGCATGCCCCATCCACAGGTTGCGATTGCTCCAGCCGGCGGTCGCGCCCGCTGCGTCTCGGGCGCGCGGCAGGGCATTGCGAAACAGCGTCCACTGCACGCCGAACGCTTGCCCGTCGGCATCGGTCAGATTGGCGGTGACGTACCACCACTCGATACGGAAGTCGTCGTGGGCGCCGTGATCGTCGGGAAACGCGAAACGCTTGCCTGGCGTTACCTGGGCGTAACTTGCGGCATCGTCGGCCAGCCCGGCGAAGCCTTTTTCTTCAGCCGGTTTGTCGTCGCACGCGCTCAGCAAGAGGCCGACGAGGAGCACGGCCAGCGCCTTAACCTTCATTGGCGAACGTCCTCAGCAGGTCGGCAGGGCGGGTGCGATACAGGCGATACAACGGCCACGCCGAGGCCAGAAGGGTAGCGAGCATCGCCAGCAGCATCAGGCGCAACAGCTGCATCGGGAACACTTGCAAGGGTAGCCGCCAGCCGAATGCCTGCACGTTGATCACGGCATCCAGGCACCAGGCCAGCAACAATCCCAACGGAATCGCCAGCACCAGCGTCAGCACCGCCAGCAGCCAGGTCTGCGCAAGATTGAGCAACATCAGTTGCCGCCGCGTGACGCCCAGCGCCCACAGCGGTGCCAACTGACCGAGCCGGCTCTGGCTCTGGGTCAGCAGACTGATGAACAGTGCCACGCCCGCCACGCCCAGGGTCAGGCTGTTGAGGGCGGCGGTGGCGGCGAAGGTGCGCTCGAAGACCTGGCGCGACCAGGCTTTGAGCTGGATCTGATCGACGATGCGGCTGTCGTCGATGGTGAATTTGTTGTGCAGGACCCGTAGCAGTTGCGGGATCGCCCGTGGATCGATACGCAGATTGAAGCGGTTGGGCGTCAGTTGCGGCCAGTGCTTGAGCAAATGCTCGGCGTTCACCAGCATGTGCCCCTTGGGGTTGCCATAGTCCGCGTAAATGCCCACCACGCGCAGCGGCCAGTCGCCGTCCGGCGCAGGCACCTTGAGCTCGTCGCCGACACTGACCTTCAACCGTCGGGCCAACTGTTCGCTGAGCATCAACGCGTCCTCGCTGGCCAGTCGAGCCCAGGGGTCGCCTTCTGCCGACTCCAGCAACGGCCAGTGCTGTCGGTAGTGCGGGTGATCGATCACGCCATACAGCTCGGCCGGCCAGCCGTGCAGTTGCACCGAAACCTGCCAGTTGGGCAGCACCGCGGACGTCAGCGGTTGTTCGCTCAGCCATTTTTGCAGCGGCGCGGCCTGAGCCGGGTTTTGCGGATTGATGTACAGCTCGGCGCTCAGGCGTTGCTCCAGCCAGTGCGTGAAGGTCTGTCGAAAACCCGAGGTCATGCTGCCGGCGCCGATGTTCGCGGCCATTGCGAGCAACAGTGCCATCAACGCCAGACTCAACGCCGGCAGCTGCTGGCGGCAGTCAGCGAGAAACCACTGGCCCAGCACGGAACGGCTTTTGCCGAGCAGACCATTGAGCAAGCCGTTGAGCAGCACAGGCAGCCCCAATGCCGCACCGAGCAGCAGGCTGGCCATCAGCACGAAGCCTGCCGCCAGGCTGTTGCCAAACAGTGCGGCGAGTACTGCAATCAGCGCGGAAACTCCGGCGATCCAGCCCTGCCGCTTGAGCCAGGTGGCGTGGGTTTCGTGCCAAGCCTGCGCGTTCGCCAGTGCCAGCAACGGCAACCGCGCGGCGCGCAGCAGGCTACTGGCGCCGGCCAGGAAGGCGCCCAGCAGACTCACGCCCAACCCGCTCAGCCACCACCAGAGGCTCAGGTTCAAATGCCCGGCCACTTCGGCGCCGTACAGGCCGCGCAGGCTGGCGGCGACATCGGGCAACAGCACACTCGCCAGCCAATAGCCGCTGATCACCCCGGCAATACCGCCGAGCAGGGCCAGCACGCCAAGTTCGACGATCAGACTGACGATCAGGCTTCGGGCACTGACGCCACAGGCACGCAAGTTCCTCAGCAGTCCGCGACGCTGCTCCAGCGCAAGGCCAATGGCGGCGTGGACGATGAACAGCCCGACCACGAATGACAGAAAACCGAGCGCATCCAGGTTCAGGTGGAAGCTTTCGGTCAGGCGACCCAGGTCGTTGTCTTCGCCGCTTTTGCGAATGACCAGCTCGCCGTTCAACGCGGCCGGCAGAGCGGGGGCGTTGTCGGCGAAGTCCTTGGGCAGCACGAGTCGCGAAATCTGATCGGGCTGGTTCAGCAGTTGCTGGGCGAAGCCAATGTCCATCAGCAACAGCCCTGGCGCCATGTCCACCTGTGCGTGCAACGGCGGTAACGCGCGGCCCGACTCGGTCAACGGCCTTTGCCCCTCGTGCAGGCCAAGCGCGGACAGGGTCTGTGGGGAAATCCAGGTGACGCCGGGGGGCGTGAAGAAGTCGACGATCTGCGCGGTGCTCAGCGACTCCCCGGCCAGTGCGGTGTCGACGGGCAACGACACGGGTTCGATGCCCAACAGCGTCAGGCGCAGGTCTGGCGCTTCCTTGAGTGTCACGCGCCCTCTGAGCGCGGGGGAGACCGGCCAGCCCGCGCGGCGCAGCGTGACAAACAGTTCTTGTGAAAAATTCGCGCCGTTGGGTGACACCAGAATTTTCTGCGGCTCACCGCCGATCAGTTGGCTGGCCTTGGCGTAACTGTCTCGAGCCTGGCTATTGAGCGCCTGCACGCCGGTCAACAGACTGGTGGCCAGCCACAGACCGGTCAACACGCTGAAAAACTGCACGGGATGGCGGCGCCAATGGCTGAGCAGCGCCTTCAGCGTCCAGTAGAAAACGGGCATCTCAGCGTTCGCCTTCCGGGAGCAGGCGTCCCAGATGCAAAACTGCCTGACGCTGCAGGCGCGCGGCGACCCTGGGGCTGTGCGTCACCATCAACAGGCTGGTCGGGCTGTCCGCGAGGATGTCGAGCAGCAATTGCAGGACTTCATCGCTGGTGGCTTCATCGAGATTGCCGGTGGGCTCGTCGGCCAGCAGCAGGCTGGGTCGCGACGCCAGCGCCCGACCGATGGCGACACGTTGTTGCTGCCCGCCGGACAGTTGTTCGGGATAGCGCTTGAGCAAGGCGCCCAGACCGAGCCGTTCGACAAGCTCTGCTTGCCAGTGCGGCTGATAGCGTCCGGCCAGACGCGCCTGGAACGCCAGATTGTCCTCGACCCTGAGGCTGCCGATGAGGTTGAACTGCTGAAACACCAGGCCGATCTGCGTGCGCCTCCAGTTCGCCAGTTGCGCCTCGTTCATCTGATCCAGACGCTCGCCAGCGATCTCGATACTGCCCTTGTCCACCTGATCCAGCCCGGCGACCAGGTGCAGCAGCGTGCTTTTGCCGCTGCCCGATTCACCCATCAGCGCCAGGCTGCCACCCTGTTCCAGCTGCAGATCCGCGCCCCGCAATACCGCCAACGGACCCTGCGCCGTGGCATAGCTTTTGAACACGCCTTGGACTTGCAGCATCGACATGCACCTGACAGGGGAATGAGAGGGAGGATACCGGGTTGTCCGGGGGAGGTGTAAACAGCGAAAGGGTACCCACGTGTACCGCTGCCGATGCACACCGCCCGGGGTGCTCACGCTGGCCTCTTCCCGGCTGAAGCCGGTCCTACTGAGGCAACGCTTTGCCAGCCGCTGCACCTGCGGTGGATGTACCGGCCGCTGCACCAGCGGCGGATGTAACGGCCTCTTCGCGAGCAAGCTCACTCCTACAGATATGTTGCGGGCGTT
>NZ_JARVSK010000045.1:0-41712 GCF_030209235.1 Pseudomonas sp. efr-133-TYG-103a | reverse complement strand
TTTTTTGTAAGCAACCATTAAAATTCTCCTCTCAATAATATTTGATTTTATTGTAATACAGGCACAGCCTGCGTTTTGCAAATTCACAAGTGACTTTAAAGATGTCCGCAACAAGAAGCGCTGCTTTGTTTTGGTCAGGTGGCAAACTCAAACTTTTCAACATAAAACTTGGTACACAAAAGTGATATGCAAAATACGTTGCCTGTCTCTCGTTGTATTCATTCCATGTGCCGGGCATAATTTTGATATCGTTCTCATGTCTGTATATATGACACAATTCATGTGCGAAATCTAACCATTGCTCTTGCCTCGTTTTTCTTTTATCTAGAACAATCACATATTTATTAAGTGCCCGAAAACCAAAGCTTTTTTGTGGACTGAATCTTACGTTTAAACCCAAAGATTCGGCAATCTGTTCAAAATTAATTTGATGAGAGTGTTGAATATTAATACTTCTGTAGAGATCTTCAATCCATTCTTCTAAATGACTTTTGACATACCCCATGATGAGTTGATCCCCTCCAAAATATCTATATTTTCACTTTGGGAAAAATATGGTCTTTCATGTAATTATAGGAGAAGCTTGTCATATTTTGTACTGGAAATAGAGACCAATTTTCTGCAAACTTCGACAAAATTTAGAACGTGTGTTCTGTTTTTGGTTTTAAAAAATAGCCCGATGTTACAGGGCGTTATTCAGCTTTTTTCCATTCAATGTCTTTAAAAAAGAAGATAGCTGTGAAACTTATGATAATGATTAAAAGCACGAAGTTTTCTCTCATGTCTGGTCTGTAGAAGTATTGGTGATAAGTCCAAAAAACTGCACCAATGATCAAAAAGAAAAGCTGTAATAAGAAACCAAACATTTCATCATTCTCCCGTTCTAAAGATAAATCCCTACACAAAACCATTATTTGTATATATTGTATAACTTTTATGATATTTCAATTTCAGGATAAAATCAATATAGGGAATGTATGTTCTTGTTTTATTTTTAAAAAAGAAGCCCGAAGGCTTACTTAGATAATTTGATTGTGCCAGTCTGAGTGCCAAAAACGCCAGTCTGTACTTCTAATTTCAAATCTTTAGCTTCCGCTACTTTTGCAGGGACATCAAAAACAACTTTACCCTTCATTTCAACATCCGGGTTTAAATCTTGCATTAAAAAGCTGTTATCAATTGATCCATCTTCTTTTTGGTTAGCTGATATACTGGCAGTGGAATCAGCTTCATATGTCTTTTTCCCGCGTTTAAGTTTGAAGAATGAGGCATCGACCATGATCTTTTCATTTCCGGTATTTTTTAAATCAGCTTCAATGATAAGGTATTTACCATTCGCAGTTTCCGGGGCAATTGAAGGACCCACTTTTTCAGAAGTTGATTTTGATTTAATGTTGTATACCATATCACCAACTTTAACATCGGTGTTCATTTTAGCTTCCTTAGTTTTCTTTTTGTCTTCTTTCTTCGTTTCTTTAGATGACTCACTGTTACTAGCTGAAGAAGTGTCTTCTGATCCGCATGCTGCAAGTGCAAGTGTTAAACCCAATGCTAAAAACAATACAAGTAATTTTTTCAAAACAAATTCCCCTTTTAAACATAATTTTTATATAAACGATCAATCTCTCTATCTACAGATCGGTATATACTCATTCAATATTTCAACAAATATCGAAAATTTTTACATCTTTATACAAGATTTATACTGTAATTTTTACAGCAGAACCTTCAATTGAGAAAAAATGATTGTAGACTCTACTGTAATTTTTACAGTTGAATGGTCGTTCAATTGTAGGTATTACTGTAATTTTTACAGCAGAACCTTCAGCATTAATTAAACTAAACTAAACATAATAATAAATATTTATATATAAGCATTTTTGAATTATTTGTTGCGGCCTTTATTTTTTTTTAATTCTTCTAGAATGTACTCCAAAACATATTCCTGCATCTCAGGTGTAATTTTTCCGTCAGAAGCAGCAATGAATGTCTCAGGACTGTCTAATACCTTTAATGCCTGATCCATCAAGTCACCCTTGTGAGGATTTGAAGAAGAGTTAAGTTCTTTTCCCGTTAGCAGATAGTCAGTTGTTACTTCAAAAAACTCCGCTATTTTGATTAATGTTTCATAATCGGGATTTCTAAAACCACGTTCATAATTGGATAAATTTTGATGTGGAATGTTTAATTTATCAGCAAGAGCTTTTTGTGTGAGTTTTTTAGCTTCTCTCAAAGCTCTTATGCGTGCTCCCAGAGCCATTTTTATTCCTCCAAGATATTCATACTTTCTACAAATTGTACAACATTCTTCAATATGAGTAAAAAAAATAAACGAAAAGTATAATTTTTTATTGACATATACGAAACGAAGAATTAATATAGGGTTAACAGCAAGTTCTTCAATTCGTATATAAGGGGGTGTATCTACATGAAAGTAAATGAAAAGTTACGCAACATTCGTAAATCAAAGGGAATGACTCAAAAATTCGTAGCGCAAGAACTAAATGTCCCTATAGCTACTTACAACTCATATGAACTTGGCAGACGAAAGATTCATGTTGAATTGTTAAAAGATATTGCTTGTGTATTAGACGAACCGATCCAAAATTTTTTTGTGAACAAAATATACGAAACGAAGAATTATAAGGATCAAAAATCAAATACCGCATAGGAGGTTTTAACATGTTGAACATCGACCATGAAGCCTTTAAGGAAATGTTCAGAGAAATCATTGCGGAAGAAGTTGCTAAAGCGATGCAGGATTTTAGAACAACTCAACTGCCGCCAATGCTAACGAAAAAACAGCTTATGGAGCTATTCAACATTAAAGATACAAAGGCTTCACAGCTTTTAAACCGTGAAGACTTTCCGGTATTTAGAGAAGCGGGTCTATTAATTCCAACACACTTGCTTTTCAAGTGGATTGAAAACAATACCCGCTGGATTAACGAAAACACAGATTACTTCAAGAAAGGAGCCACAGCATGAGCGAACTCGTTTTCGTTGAAGGAAATCAAGTTGTTACAGACAGCCTCACGATCTCAAAAGTTTTTGATAAAAGACATGACTTTGTTTTACGAGACATTGAGGTTCAAATCGAAAAGTTGAAACAAGCTGGTGAAACAGATTTTTCACTCCTCAACTTTGAGGAGTCAACTTATGAGAATGAACGAAAGCGAAAATACCGCAAATACAACTTAACAGAAGATGCTTTTGCTTTGGTTGCTATGTCTTATACAACACCGTCAGCAATGAAAATGAAAATCCGGTTTATCAATGAATTTAAGAAAATGAAAAGCTACATTCAAGAAATGAATGCTCCTTCTTACATGATTGATGATCCTGTCAGCCGTGCAAAGCGTTGGATCGCCGAGCAAGAAGAGAAGCAACAGTTACAACGAACACTGCAAATTCAAGAACCACTCGTTAACTTCGCTGAAAGCTGTATGGCCTCAGAAAAGTCGCTATTAGTTCGTGAGGTTGCAAAGCTGGCATCAAAGCAAGGCATCCTCATAGGCGAAAGAAAACTATTTCAACAACTAAGAGAATGGAAATTGATTTTCAGCCACAAGAATGAGCCTTATCAAGAGTATGTGAACCGTGGTTATTTTGAAATTGCTCAAGGTGTCCGAGAAGTAAATGGTTCATCGAAAGCATGGCTCACAATGAAGATCACGCCAAAGGGACAAGCTTACATCATCAACCGTTTGAAAAAGCAGCAGGCCAGTTGAGCCTGTCCCTTAATTAATATTTTACCAATAAAAATCGAATAAAGAAGGATGGGAACAAATGCAGAACAGCCCGTATAATCAGCGGAATTTACCTGAAATCATGAGGAGAGTGAGAAAAGAAGCCGGATATTCGCAGTATCAGCTAGGCACTTTAATCGGAGGGCGTGATCAGAGGAATGTATCAGATATTGAGAATGGCTATGTCAGACCTACACCTGAATTGTGCATCAACTGGTTCAAAGCTTGCGAAGCATACGAACATATTGATCTCGTACATTACATTTTCAAGCTTCACCCAATGGCAGCCGCACCAATTAATCCCGCCTTGAATGATTGCGCTCATAAGGCCCTAATCAACTTAGTACAGGAAATGAAAGACGCACAAAAGGCTATCAATGACCTTGCTGAATGGTTAAACAATACCCGCCCAGGCAAGCATGGGGAACTTCCGATGCAGGCTATCAAGCAAATATACGACCTGACACAAGCAAACAAAACACTCATGTACTCAATGGCTCGTGAGTTTGGCTTAAAAATAACAGACCTAACTGAGAAATGGTCTAAAAAGGCCATTGTCGCAGAGGTAGCAATGCACAAAAGACAGGATAGGGAGGCTGTATTGGTATGAATCAATCTGTTTTAAACAAAATCCAGGTCATCCGTGAAGATATTCCGAAGGCTGTAATTCTCATGGAGAGCATTGAATTCCTTATGGGAAATCTACAAAAATTTTATGAACTAGGAATGATTGAAGAAGTAACAAGCATTGCCGCTAACATCAAAACCTATAGCGAAGAACTAGCAAGATTGAACAACAAAGGTCGGTTGTATGAAATAGCGAAAGAAATGCAAATTCGGGGAATTAAGATTTCGGTGGTTACAGGCATGGTAAAGGAGCGAGACAATTGAATATTGAGCATCCGATGATCACACAAATTAATAGCTTTGGTTATCCGAAAGACTACTGGAAGGACGAAGCGGAGCGCAATGGATATGAAGATGAAGAAGATGAAGACAAATAAAAAAACCCGCTTTGGAGAGCGAGTTTTGAAAAGGTGTACTGCTTCGATTAGGTACCGACAGTATACCAAATCTTTAACAAAAATTCAATGGAGGTATACACGATGTCAAAATATCAAATCAGTTTTGATCACCGCCGTGAAGCACAGGAGCGTTTGGAGCAGGCAGGCGGTTGGATCGACTATAAAAAAGGATTACCGGTCTTCTGCTTCCCAAATGCTCAAGCAAAACAAAAATACATCCAATTGGGGCAGGCGGCATATCGCCAAAAGGTAGGTATGTAGTATGCAAGCGAAGGTCCTTATTTCAACCGAGAAGATGACAGAAGAGCAATGGCTTGAGGCTAGACGTGCAGGTATAGGGGGTTCAGATGCCGCCGCCATTGCTGGAATGAGTAGATGGAGATCACCCGTTTCAGTTTACTTGGATAAATTGGGCCAGTCACCAAAGGAAGATGAAGCAGGAGAAGCCGCATATTGGGGCCACGTACTCGAAGAAGTGGTCGCAAGAGAGTTTAGCAACCGTACTGGAAAGAAGGTCCGTCGAAAAAAGGCTATATTACAACACCCTCTATATCCTTTCATGCTTGCAAACGTTGATAGATTAATTGTCGGTGAAAATGTAGGGCTTGAATGCAAAACGGCCTCTGAATACTTGAAAGAAGAATGGACGGGAGAAGAGATTCCAGACGCTTATCTGATCCAGTGTCAACATTACATGGCTGTGACAGGTTATAAAGCATGGTGGATCGCTGTTCTGATCGGCGGAAACAAGTTCATTTATAAAAAAGTCGATCGTGACGAGGAATTGATAGGTTACTTGATTCAGATTGAAAAAGACTTTTGGGAGAATCACGTTCAAAAGCAAGAGCCGCCAATGTTTGACGGTTCAGATTCATCAACAGAATTACTTAATCACATGTACCCCATTGGAATTGACGAGGAAACTAGCCTGCCTTTAAAAGCGGATGAAATCATAGTCCGACTAAAAAGCGCAAAAGAAGAAAAGAAAGAAATTGATGAACGAATTAAAGCAGATGAAAATCAGCTAAAAGCCATGCTAGGAGAAAATGAAATCGGTCTTGCTACTAAACATCGGGTGACTTGGAAGACCATTCAAACAAACCGCTTTAATACAAAGAAGTTCGCCAGTGAACATCCTGAATTATTTGAGGAATTCAGCGACACGAAACCGCAGAGAAGATTTTATATAAAGGAGAGCGTAGACAATGGCTAAAAACGAAGATATTCGGAATCAGCTGGCAAACAAAGCAGCCAATAACGTTCAGCAGCAGGAGGATAAACCTAAAACAATTGCTGACTACTTGGCTTCAATGCAGCCGGAATTACAAAAGGCATTGCCTGAACACATGACACCTGAAAGGCTGACTAGGATCGCACTAACGACAATCAGAAGTAACCCGCAATTGCAACAATGTTCACCCGCTTCATTGTTGGGGGCTGTCATGCAGTCCGCACAACTAGGATTAGAACCTGGATTAATAGGTCATTGCTACTTTGTCCCTTTCAATAAAAAGATCAAGGGGCAAAATGGTGAGAAGGATAAATGGACGAAAGAAGTTCAGTTCATCATCGGATATAAGGGCATGATCGACCTTGCTAGACGTTCTGGTCACATCGAAAGTATCTATTCTCATGTTGTTTATGAAAAGGACCAATTCGAGTATGAACTAGGGTTAAATCCGAAGTTAATTCACAAGCCAGCAACTGGGCATAGAGGTGAAATGACTCATGTATATGCAGTGGCTCACTTCAAAGATGGCGGTTATCAATTCGAGGTTTTCAGCAAACAAGATGTTGAGGCTGTTCGTGAACGAAGCAAGTCAAAGGATAGTGGCCCGTGGCAAACAGATTATGAAGAAATGGCGAAGAAAACTGTCATTCGCCGCATGTGGAAGTACCTGCCTATCAGTATTGAAATTCAGCAGTACGCAGCGCAAGACGAAACGGTACGAAAAGATATTACCCAAGAAGCAAAGTCGGTTTATGACGAGGAAGTCCTTGATATGCCGTACAGTGTAGAACCAACTTTAGAAAGCCCGAATACGGAGCAAGTGGATGAAAACCGAAGCCCATTTGATTAAAGTTCCTATCCCTTATTGCTACACATGGATGGTCAAAGGCACTTCCGATCCTTTCAAATTAGCAGAAGACTATGTGAAAGATTACATCAAGACTAATGAGCCTGATATGCGCTTTGTTCGCATACAGGGCTTGTATGCATTATGTGAAAGGAGGTAGGGGCTTGAACTACCTAAAAGAAATAAACGGCTTCATGCGTTGGCTTGAAACGTCACCATTGAAGCCAACTACACAAGCACTGTGGTTACAGCTCATGGACATTAACAACGGTTGCAACTGGCGAGAGTGGTTTACGGTTAGTAATACAACTTTAGTGGCACGATTAAATGTCTCGGAGAAAACGGTTCTTGAGCATCGAAAGATCCTAGTCGAAGCAGGGAGAATCGAATACATCCCGCAAGGAAAGAAAGCCGGACGTTACCGCATAATCAGCCTCGAAAACGCCGCAAGCCCTGTACCTGAAAAGCCAAAAGAAGAAAAACCAACACGACAGGAGGACGAGCAACCTATGAACGCATTTGAATTTTATGAAAGCCACTTTGGAGGAACACTAAACAGCTTTGTTAGTCAACGAATTGGTGACCTGATAGACGATTTTGGAGAAGAAAACGTGATTAAAGCAATGGAAGTCACCTTGAAAAACGGCGTTCAGAACATCAAATATGTTCAGCGGGTCCTTTCAAATCAGCGGGCACAAGAAGGAGTGAAGAAAGATGCAGAGTATGGGCGATACCTTAAAGTCGTTGGAGAAAGCAAATCCAGCACTAGCGAAGAGACTGAGAGACTCCAAGAAATTGCAAGAAGAAAAGGTCTATCCGGTCAGGTACGAGACACTCACTGTGATTTCTGAAGAACATTGCATGTATGGGAAATGCGATGGGTCGGGGTTGATATGGATTATAGATCATGAGGAAAACAAAGAGTTTATGAAAGAGTGCCCGTGTAAAGAAGTGAAAAAGCTCTCAAATAGGCTTATGAGCGCAAGACTACCGGAAGAGTTCAAAGACGCTTCTCTAAACTCTTTTGATATCAATGTTTACGAAAAACCCGAATCCAAAGAGCGAGCAGCCAATGCAAAAAGGGTTGCTAAAAACTACATTTTGAAATTTGAAAAGATGCGGGAGCTTGGAAAAGGCTTGTATTTCTTTAGTAAAGAGAAAGGCAGCGGAAAGACAAGGCTTGCTGCCAGTATTCTTCATGCGATAACCAAAACTCATGACAAGGTTTATGACAAAGAAACCAAAAAGTACAAACAACTTAAAATCATCTATTCGTCTACAGCCGATCTAATCGGAGAAATAAAGAGCACGTTTGATAACGAATCGAAGGTGAAGAGTACCGACATTATAGATGCGGTCAAGACAGCGGATCTTGTTGTCCTAGATGATATTGGGGTTGAAAAGGTAACTGATTTTGTTGAAGAAACATTCACACGTATTCTTGATTACCGACTTCAAAACAAGAAGCCTACGATTCTTACAAGCAATTTAAGTATAGATGATCTTGACACAGTTTATAAAAGTGGTCGGATCAGTAGCAGAATTGAAAAACTGGCGTTCCCTGTGATTATGCCAGATGAAAAGATTCGTAAAAAGATAGCGCAAAAAGAAAATGAAGACCTGCTTTTGGAACTATACGAGTAAAGGAGAATGTCAGATGTGCAACACATGCAATGGCGAGAAAGTCGTCATAAACGAAAATACTTTCATGGCGGGCTACTATCCATGTCCTGAATGTAACACCACAGGACGTAAGCAGAGCCTAAAGCCAGTCATTGAAATGTTAGATCGAATGTTAGTGGAAGCAAGAGCGCTGGAAGGAAAGACAGCATGAAGACGATGGCCGCAATAATCACTATCGCTTTAACAGCATCATCAAGAGAAAGGAAGCTCCTGCAATGGCTGCGGGATGACGGGAGGTAAGCGAATGAAGCAGGTAAAGTTTAAATTTGGTGACATCATCGAAAATGGATGGGCTGGCACAATGAACCCAACCAAAATAGGAATTTTTGTGAGGCATAAACGGAGAACAATTGAGTTAACAGACGGTGAAGGAAAGTTTTGGGAAGTCTACCACAATTCAGACCACAGAAACACTAGAATCGGAAGCATCTATGAAAACCCGGAGTTGTTTACAGAAAAATAATGAATCCTAGCATCACTGAACTACTGAAACGAACCAACCTAAACGAATCAGAAAAAGAAAAACTCGTTGCCGAACTGAAAAAGCACTTCCAGCAACGGAAAGCGAGGATCAACAAAACATGTCCAATAAATACGGCGCACACAAAACGATAGTAGACGGCATCACCTTCGACAGTAAGGCAGAAGCCAAATACTATCAGCAATTGAAATGGCTCAAGCAAGCCAAGCAGATAAAAGACTTTTCATTGCAGCCACGCTTTGAACTGCAAGAAACCTTTAAGAAACACGACAAGACTTTTCGGAAGATTGAATATATTGCAGATTTTGAGGTCACTAATCTCGATGGATCGAAAGAAGTAATCGACATCAAAGGCATGGAAACAAAGGAGTTTGCCATCAAGCGAAAGCTGTACGAACGCAAATTTGATACGCCGCTAAAGGTCATTGCTTTTGATCGGTCACTAGGATTTATCGAGCTGGACAAACTCAAAAAGCTGAAAAGGAAGGCGGGGAAACCAACTGTTAAACGTGGTAATAGCAGACGATCGTCCGTTGTGGGTAAGGCAGGAAGATAAGCTTATGGCCTGTATGACACGTTGCAAGCAGTTCAAACAATGCTCAAGCCGCTTCGGAGCAGATTGCAAAAGGATGGGCGGAGCAGAAATACCGAGAATCGGAGGTGGAAAGCATGAGCGGAAAGCCTAACAATCCATATGCTGCGGGTCCGGTCATCGAGTGGAAGATGACAAAGGAAGAGCTTGAGGCGTATCTAGCAAAGCACCCGATTGTGTATAGAGAAGAACTAAAACCGTCACCATCATACCAGATGGATAAATGGGCATAAAAAAACACCGAAGCCGCTGCTCCAGTGCTAATTAAATCTCACACTTTAATTATAACACATGGGGGCATGAAGCGGATGAAACCAACTGAAATTAAAGACTTTGATACAACACTTCAAAGCGCAATAGAACCTGGGAAGGTCCGCATCATCGTGATTGATGGCACGCAAGGAACAGCCCACATCACAGACGCACCTGAACACGGAAAAACAATCATTCAAACTGCTAAAGGTCACTTTGCAAGAGTTGACCATGAAATAGGATTCAAGATCAAATAATTTTACTTCGGAGGTTAAGAGATTATGAGTCTACCAAAACACGTCGAGCTTTCACAGGCCGTCAAAGCCTGCAAAAATCAAGCGATGACAATAGATGATGCAGCTGCTGAAATTAGAGTGCCTGGCTATGTGGTGCCGATGCTGGTACGCAAAAATGATGATCTCGTGATAGAAGGTAACGTGGTCATGGCAAAGCGCGAGTCAAACGGACCTGTAATACTCACGGTGCTTGGGTTCATGGCAATTATCGTGATCGCTGGGTTGATAGGTGGACTTTGACAATAAAGAGCAGGGATTACCAAGTCCCTGCAAAGATTAATAATATTATTATTCCTAAAAAAGATAATGGTACTAAACCAAGTTCAAAAAATTTTTCAGTAACTCTTTGAACATAACTTCTAATTGTTTCGATAATATCTTCCAAATAATGTTGCATTTATTCACCGCCTTTCAATCTATCTAATTTTAACAGGCAAACGGATGCTTTTAGATTAAAAGAAAATTACGGAATGATTACAAATATATAGAAGCCTATCGGCTTAGGAGGAAACGGAATGAACTTATTAAAAATGTTTGAAATGCAAAAAGGGTTAGATGAACGGATCATCCGAGAAAAAGGGCTGGAAGGTCAAGACCTGCTGCCCGGACTTATCTTGGCTTTACAAGTTGAACTAGCGGAATGTGCTAACGAGTGGCGTGGCTTTAAGTTCTGGAGCAATGACCAGCAGCCGAGGGAAGAAAAGTTACTCGAAGAATACGTGGACTGCTTACACTTTATCTTGAGCATCGGTAATCAGATTGCATATTTAAATGCTAATGATGTTACTGATTTGCAATTTATAGCTGTTGAGCACAGGGGTGTGTCTGCTTTCAGGGATTTGTTCAATTCCATTTCATCACTTAGCGGAGAATTAAGGGGTGAATCAATATATTTGTCTTCACATGATAAATATTTCAAACGGAAATTTATTGAGCGTCATTATCAAGAAATCTTTCTGAGATTTAACGCATTGGGAAATTATCTAGGCTTCACCCCTGACCAAATTGAAAAAGCATACATTGACAAAAACGCCGTCAATCATAAGCGGCAGCAGGAGGGTTACTGATGAACTACTCACTATATTTGATTGACGACAGACTCATTATTGATCTTGGACAGGGCGAAAAGAGTCAGCACAAAGCATTTAGTGGAGTGCCTGAATTAGTAGAAACACACAATTTCTATCAAGAACCAATCGGACAAGTTGAAATAAGCGATGAGCAACTAGCAAAGATCGAGCTTGATTTTCATAATGGCGGCTTGTGTGATTATTGCGGAGAATCAGCAAACAAAGTACGTCCTTCTCCTTTTATGGGCGACACCAGAAGCATGTGTAAAGACTGCTGGGACATGACAATGAAAGAGTATGCAGCATCACATGATGAGCATATTCCTCAATTTGAAGATTACCCTCACTGGAAGGAACAAGCCTGATGGAGAAAAGAGAAGAACTCAAAGAGTTGCTGGAACACTTGTCTTGCGAAAAAAACCTTTTGGCGCAGCAGAGGATTATTAGAGAAATTTTGAAAATGTTCGATGAGAAGGAGGAAAAACGATGAACGAAAACAATCCGATTATTTCAAAAGTGATTGAAAAACTACAACGGCAGCAGGAAAAAGGCCTGCAAAAGTACGGTGAGGAAGTCAAAACCTCCTCCTATGATTTGAAAGGCTGGATGAAACACGCTCAAGAAGAGACGCTTGATTTTGCGACATATCTCGAATCTGCAATTCAGCTACTTGAGGAACAGGCTAAAAGCAAAAAAGAAGAAATGAAGTTTTATGAGGTGAACGAGCCGTATTACGCACTGATCAAAGCGAAAAACGATGAAAATGCTATGACAATCTATACTGATGTTGTCGCTGATGATGATGGCGGATTATCAGAAGAAATAACCGAAGTTACAGAAGCATATGCAACAATCATATACAGCCGAGTAAATGGAGAGGACAACAATGTGATCCCGGTCAAAGAAGTGCTTGAGCATTTAACAAACGAAGAAGAAATGGTACTGATCATTGACGGGAGCTTGCTATGAGGAAGGAAAATGAAATCATTCGAGTTCAGCTTTTCTATATGGGCTTACCGATAGAAGAAAGTTTTTTCTTAAACATCGAGAATGCCGAAAAACGCTTTGACCAACACATAAAGGATCATTCTAATGATCTAGCATCAAAAGAGGATTTACACGGGTCAGAACCATTAAAAATAAACACAAAAATTAACGGTAGAGACAAGGAAGCCACAATGCACGTTTGGAACAAAGTATCATCCGAACATGATGAGTATGATATTGAACCAATGTCCGTTTTACTGGAATTCATAAAAGCTGAGGATTGAAAGGGGAATGAAGATGAAAACTAAAAAAATCAAACTGGAAATTGAAGAGACACTAAAATACCACCGTAGCGTGCTTATTGAGATTCCAGAAGATATACCAGAAGGTGCACTTAATGCTGTTCTTGATGATGCTGAAAAGACTTCATCGAGCGGACAAGATGTGTCTTATGTTCTTGAAAAGACGAAATGGTTAAAAGTTTTGGAACGTTCAGATGACGATTATCGAAGTCCATATAGCGTAGAAGTAGAGATTCATGATATGAGTGAAGTGAGGGATGACAAATGAAAAAACTACTAATCACACTAACTATTATTATTGCGGCGGTGCTTTATGCGCCGTCTGCTGCGGCAGTAACGAGCGGATATAAAACAATTGGAGGGCATACAGTCAGCGTATCGACGGATGCCAATTCATACACACAGAGAGCCAAAAGCATTGATGTCACAGCACGCAAAACAGGAAGTGAAACGGTCTATTATCGCTTCACGCTACAAAAGAAGGTGAGCGGCAAATGGAAAGATCAGCGGTTTAGTCTCGTTGGATCGTTTAAGTCCGCCACGCCAGCAAAAGAGTTTTACATCGTCAATCACACTGCTGGTACGCACCGTATCAAGATGACCATATATAAGAACAGCAATTGGACAGGCGTTAAGGGGTACATTTATACGCCAGCTTTCGAGGTGAGGAAATGAAAATAACAGTTAACGAACAACCTCAACGCTTTTATTTAGCTACAGAAAAGCTTTGGAAACCAATGGTCGGCCATGAGATCAGGGTTGGTAAATATAGATTTTGTGCCATTCCGATGGATGGACATATCAATATTACTGAGGTTACGTCCGGTTGTAAAATGCTCGCGATACCTTTAGGTGTAGGGATTATGCTAAAAACAGAAACGAAAGAAGGTGCAATGGCTTTTCTCTGCAATGTCGGGGAATCATTAGTACGCATTGTAAACATAAAGGACTATGACGAACAACTCGAAAAGATGAAAAAAATGGCTATTGAAAAATTAGGAGACATGCCACCAATCGAAGATGTTGATATGGATTGGATTTTTGAAGATGAAAGCGGCGTATTAAATTAGGAGGTAGCGGAATGACAATCAAATTTGATAGATCAGAACTAGCGGCTATCAAGGACAACATTCTCTTTACAGAAATGAACGGGCACGATCTAAATGAAATCGAAAAAGGGATATTAGCTAAGGTTGAATCTGCTATGTATTCAGAAGCAGAGGAAATGGAATGACAATTCAAAATGTTGATCTATGGATGGTATCCGACTACCAAGAGGGTGTTGTCGGCATATACGCAGACGAACAAGAAGCCGTAAAGGTTTATGAAAAAACAAAAAAGTTACTTAGACAGTATATTCATGATACTAACAATGAGTTTGATGGCGATGAACGCGTCATACTATCAAAAATTGTTAAGCAATTATACTCGCACGATACGGGGGAACCTGTAACAAAGGAAGATCAAGAAGGAAATGAAGTAGAAACAGGAAAAACTTACTGGGATTTCAAAGAAGAGACATACGAATAAGTCCAAGACGGAGAGCCTGCGGACACTGATCAACACCTTTACGGGTGCTGGTTGGTGTCCGTTTTTTATTTGTCTGAACGGAGGATGAACATGAAGAAGGAGAAACCGAAAAAACAGCCGCAGCAGCTTACTGACAGAGATTTAAGAGAGCTGATGGGGCAAAACATGCAGCGGTTAAAAAGAGCCAAAGGCGGGGCTTATAAACGTAAATAAAGGGAGGGAATATAGATGACAGATCAAATGATTGCTTGGAAGGTAGAAGAATGGATTAGAGACTATGAATTTATGTTACGAGAGATCGACAGGCTCACTAGGCTCCTGAACCGTGTTGAATTCGCTGGAGGTCAAAAGCTAACGGCAACATACGGTGATGAAGCTGCAATGCCTAAAGGATCAGCAGGAATAAGCCAAGCTGAACTAAGACATCTTGACCGCAGAGAAAAGCGACTGCTCAAATACGAAGCTATTGCTAATTTCCTTAATAAAGCCGTGGACCAAATGCAAGAGGAAAGACATTTAATCGTTTATGACTGCATGATGACTGGAATGAGTTACACCGCTATATCAGATCACCTTGAATGCTCAAGAGACACAATTAGAAAAATCAAAACTGAAATAATCGGCAACATCGTCAAAGAAGTCAAGAAAGTCAATTTTCTTCAACATTTGAAATCACTTAAAACCGCAGTGTAAACTTGAAGGCAGGACGGGGAGGCATAATTTCCCGTGTCACCACAAATTAATATATTTTCACTTGCTCTTGCGAGCTAAAATAAAAAAACCTCTCTCCTATCGGAGAAAGGCGTGAGCGATCGCAATGATTACTGACACCGCAAACGCTCTGGAAATTTTAATGTGGATTTCCATAACCACACCCCCATCTAGGCGAGGAGGATTTCGGCGTTTTCGGACTAATCCGAGAGACACCGCCCTCTCCCAGCTTAAAAAGCTTAGTTTGATTTTAATATAAAAACAAAACGATCATATAGTAAATTCGTTCGACAAATTTCGCGAATAGTTCCATGTGCTTACTTTCTGCCGATATAAAGGCGGGAGGTGAAAAGATGGAAGATATAATGCGATCTGTTAAATGGAGATCTATTGATAAAAATACAAACTCAATTTTTGTCATTGATGAAAACAGTACTGTCGACATTACAGAAGAATTTAAGAAAGAAGAATTACTTTTAACAGACAGTTTTGTTAGATACAGTATAAATCCATACAACGATATGGGATCTGTTGATTATTATGAAATTTCCAAAAAGGTATTGTCTCCAAAGGGAAATTTACTTATATTTGCTGAAAGAACAACAACACAATTGTAAGATATCGAAAGCATCCTGCGGGGTGCTTTTTTTGTTCCCTGTAAACTGCTTCCGGTGAAGAATCTCTATAAAAAGTATCGGCTTAAAGGTAGAGTGCGGCGGCAGTTTAGAGGAAATAAAAATCCCAAAACAACACGAATCAGAAGGAGGCGGCAGGTGAATGTAGATGGAATCCAAGCACATTCAGGCGGAGAAAGATTACGTCAAAGGCATGAAATACAAGGACCTTGCCGAGAAATACGGGGTGTCGATCAACACCATAAAATCATGGAAAAAGCGGCATGGTTGGGAAAGGAAAAAGGGTGCACCCAAAGAAAAAAGTGTGCACACAAAAAAAGGTGGGCAACCTGGGAACAAAAACGCTGTAGGGAATAGCGGTGGTGCTCCTGCAAGAAACCAAAATGCAAAGACACATGGCTTTTACTCAAAGCACATGCCAGCAGAAGCGTTTGAGATCATGCAGGACATTCAGGTGTTTTCACCTGTTGATCTGCTGTGGGAGCAAATACAGATTCAATTTACCGCTATTGTAAGAGCGCAGAAGATCATGTTTGTCGAGAATAAAGATGAAATGATCAAAGAGCTGAAAAAGAAAAAGTCAGTTGTTTCAGATTCAGCTGATATTGAAGAAGAAGAATACGAATTCCAGTTCGCTTGGGATCGTCATGCTACATTCCTAAACGCTCAATCTAGGGCAATGTCTGAGCTTAGGGGCTTAATAAAGCAGTTTGACAACATAGCCCATGAGACAGACGAAAGACGGCTTAAACTGGAGCAGATGCGCTTGAACATTGATAAAACAAAAGCCGAAGTCGAGAAAATGGAATTAGGTGACGTTGCACCAGTTTACATTGTTGATGATATAGGTGATGACGATGATTAAAGTATCGGAAGTGCTGGCACCGGCATTTCGTGAGTTTTGGAGATACAGAAGAGCAAAAGAGCATCTTCATTACGTTCTAAAGGGCGGCCGGGCTTCTGGTAAATCATTCAGCGTGAGTAATGGTGTGGTAACAGATATTATTGAATACCCTGTTTCCGCTCTCGTGCTGCGTAAAGTACAGAATACGCTTGTTAAATCAGTTTTCGCACAGATAAAGCAAGCAACAGTAACGCTGGGTGTCTCTCATCTATTCAAGTTTGTTCCTTCTAGGTTAGAGATCATATACAAGCCAAGAGGGAACAAGATTTACTTTGCTGGTGCTGATGATCCTGAAAAGCTCAAATCAATCAAAGACGCTGATTTTCCAATAGGTGTTATGTGGATTGAAGAGCTTGCAGAATTCAAATCCGACGAAGAAGTAAGTACCATTATGAACTCGGTTCTACGTGAAGAGCTAACACACAAAATAAAGCCTGATAACCCACGTAAACGAGCAGGGAAGTTTGATTATACGTTCTATTACACTTATAACCCGCCAAAGCGTAAGCAAAATTGGGTTAATAAGAAGTATGAAACGGCATTCCCTGCTGAGAACACGTATATTCATCATTCAACATACCTAGATAACCCTCATCTATCAAAAGCGTTTATCAATGAGGCTGAGACAACTAAAGCCAAAAATGAAAAGAAATATAGATGGGAATATCTTGGGGAAGCAATCGGAACTGGCGTTGTTCCATTTGATAACCTTCATATCAAGAAAGGCAGCATAACTGATGATATGGTCCGCTCCTTCGACAATATACGACAAGGCGTTGACTTTGGTTATGGTCCAGATCCGCTTGCTTTCGTCAGGTGGCATTATGATAAGAAGCGAAGCAAAATATATGCACTTGATGAATTATATGATCACAAAGTTTCTAACAGAGAACTAGCGAAGTGGATTAAATCAAAAGGCTATGAAAGCAACGAGATCACAGCCGATAGTGCTGAACCAAAAAGCATTGACGAGCTGAAAAAGGAACACGGCATTAGAAGGGTTTCAGGAGCAAAAAAGGGGCCTGATTCGGTTCAATATGGTGAGGAATGGCTTGGTGATTTAGATGAAATAGTCATTGATCCATTGATAACACCAAATCTAGCCCGTGAATTTGAGAACATTGATTATCAAACAGATAAAGACGGCAACCCGAAACCACGCCTTGAGGATAAAGAAAATCACTCTATTGATGCGACTAGATACGCGTTTGAGCGCGATATGCAACAATCGGGGGTGAGGATATTAACGTGAAAAAGATCAGCTTTGAAACTGAAAAACCAAATGATTGGCGCAAAAAGAATCGTGTGCAGCTTAATGAAGATCAGAAAAACATAGTGGAATCATTAGAAAAAATGCTTGCTGATGCAAAAAGCGGAAAGATAAACAAGATGATTGCTGTTTCTGAGGTTGAACAAGATCAGTACGTTTTGGTTTATCGAGGAGCAACCTATCAAGAGGCGTTAAACATGACACATACGCTCATGGATCACATGTTTGAACAATGGTATAGAGAGGAGGAATGACCATGTACCCAACATCGCCAACACATACAGAAGAGCTGCTTAAAATCATCGAGGATAGCGCAGAAACATCCGACAATATGCCTGATACAACCATCCTTCAAAAGATGATTGATAAGCACGCTGTAGAGCGGGATCAGATGATCGAAGGTGTCGCTTATTATCTTAACCAAGCGGACATTAAGAAACGCAAACGCTATTACTATGAGCACGGCATAAAAAAGGTTGATACGGAGAAACCAAACAATCGAATCTCTCACAACTGGCATAAGCTGCTGGTACAACAGAAGGTCCAATACCTTTTAGGGAAACCCATCACCTTTAACGCAGAAGAAGATAGGTTCCTTGAAGTTGTGAACGACTTTATAGATGAAGATTTTGATGATTGTATGCAGGAGCTTCTTAAAAACGCCAGTAATAAGGGTAAAGAGTGGCTTCATCCGTTTGTTGATGAAGAAGGTAACTTTGATTATCTTCGCATTCCAGCAGAGGAAGTCATACCGGTTTACGATTCAACCAAAAAACGAAGTCTGCTTTATGCTATCCGTTACTACGATGTTAAAAACATTGATGATGAGATCACCCGCAAAGTGGAATTGTACACAGATGAACAGATTTTCTACTATGTAGAGCATAACGGGTCTTTGATTCAAGACTTTGATTATAAAAACAACCCTGAAAGCCATTTCTACGACAAACGAGGGAAGGGGTATGGCTGGGGTAAGGTTCCAATGATCGAGTTTAAGAACAATGAAGAGGGTGTCAGTGACCTTATCTTCTATAAAGACTTGATTGATCAATATAATAACAACATTTCAAATAACGCTAACACGTTTGATGAGATGCAAGACTTGATCTACGTTTTGAAAAACTTCGCAGGGCAAGATTTAAGTGAATTTACAACGAATCTACGTCATTATAAAGCTGTGGAAGTGTCAGGGGATGGCGGTTTAGAAATGAAGAGCGCTGAAATCCCGATGGACAGCGCAAATTCACATCTGGACCGATTAGAAGAGAATATATACCGCTTCGGACAGGGTGTAAACAACAATCCTGACAAAGTGGGAAATTCACCGACCAACGTTGCAATTAAAAACCTATATTCATTGCTTGATCTAAAGGCGAATGAAGCAGAGCGGAAGTTCCGGCCAGCTTTAAGCGCCTTTTTTTGGTTCTTCACTGAATATCTAAAAATGACAGGTCAAGGCGAATACGATCCCACGCTTTTACAGATGACTTTTAACCGCTCTCGAATGACAAACGAGCTTGAGCAGGTTCAAATGTCGAATCAGAGCACAGATTTAAGCCGTGAAACACGAATTGCAAATCATCCGTGGGTAGATGATGTAGAAGCAGAATTAAAACGTATTGAGGCAGAGGAAGTAGAATACAGAAACAGCATGCCGCCGTTAACTGAGATTGAAACGGGCGGTGATGAAGATGAACCAGAACGAGATTGATAAACTGCTCGATGACATGATCACAGAGGATGCCAAGAAAATTGATGCTGTCTTTGCTAAGAGATTGAAAGAAATCAATCAACAAATCGCGGCCCTTTATGCGAAATACAGTATAGATGGCAAGTTGTCTATGGCTGATCTAAACAAATACAACCGCTTCAAAAAAGAAATGGAGCGGATGACAGAGGAATCAAGCAAAGCATTCAAAACTGTGATCATCATTGTCGAAGCATTAGCCGCCAAGCAGTTTCTTGAGAATTACATGCGATCCGCTTATCTCTACGAGATAGAAGCAGCGGTGAAGATGGGTTATACGTTGCCGACAACGGCAATGATTCAACAAGCTATTCTAAACCCGATAGCTGAATTGACTCTTTCAGCTTTATATAAGCGTCACCGTGATGATTATGTCCGGCAGATTCAAATTTCCATTGCTCAAGGCATTCAAGCGGGTGAGGATTATAGCAAAATAGCCAAGCGAATTGAGAGAAGCACAGAATTCGCAAGAAAAAAAGCCCGTGACGTAGCGAGAACGGAAGTTCATAGGGTACAAGTCTCGGCGAGGATGAAAAGCGCTGAACAGGCTTCTAAGCATGCAAACTTAGAAAAGGTATGGAATTCTACCCTTGACCTAAAAACAAGGGCGGGGCATAGAAAGCTAGATGGGAAGACTGCTAAAAATGGTTTGTTCGTTTCTATTTACGGCGGTGTCGGCCCCGCTCCTGGTCACATGAATAATGCCAAAGATGATATAAACTGCCGCTGCACTGTCTCGTTCAAAGTGAATGGCAAAATGCCAGACACGAGAAGAGCGAGAAAAGGCGGTTCGGGAGCAGGTGAGGTCATTCCATACCAAACCTATGAAGAGTGGTACAAAACAATTAAAAAGGGGAAATAATGATGGAAAATATCAAACATGCAGTATTACATCTAAAAAGTGGCGAGAAAGTGGTTTTAAGCGAGCATGTGAGTAAACAAATTTTGGTTGCCATGAAAAAAGACGCTCTTTCAGCTGAAGAAGGTTACATCAACGATTGTAATTGCAGTTTCCCTATCAGAGAAATACAAAAAATAGAATGGATTAGGTAGTCATTATGAAATTGTTTTCCTTTTGTCCTGAGCATGACATAAAAAGGCTCTTTTGCTCATTCTAAAGGCTTGGAGCCAAACTAAGCGTAAATCCTGTGCGTGAGGTGGACACGCAAAAAAACATCAAAGGAGAGGTTGAAATGAGTTTAAAAGAATTACTCGGTGACGATCTGTATGCTCAAGTAGTCGAAAAAGCTGGAGATCAAAAAATTGATATTGTTAGTAACGGTCAATGGTTCCCGAAAGAGCGGTTTGACGCAGTGAACAATGAAAAGAAGGAATTGAAAAGCCAGCTTGACGAGCGGGATCAGCAGTTAACCGCTTTACAGAAGCAAGCAAAGGGAAATGAAGAGCTTCAAAACGCAATTGAGCAGCTGCAAGAAGAAAATAAAAAGGTGTCTGAGGAATATCAGCAAAAGCTGGAGAAACAAGCCTTTGACTTTGCTCTCGAAAGTGCTTTACGTGATGCAAAGGCGAAAAACATCAAAGCTGTAAAAGCCAATTTAAACGTAGATGGGCTTAAATTATCTGATGATAAGGTCATTGGTCTTGATGAGCAATTAACCGCTCTAAAAGAGAGTGACAGTTATTTGTTCAACACAGATAATGACAGTTCACCGGGTTTAGCGGGAAGACAGCCACATGGAACAGGAAATTCAGCGGCTAATTTGCCAACAGCTAAAAATCCATTCAGTCAGGACCATTTAAACCTAACTGAGCAAGGGAACATTTTAAGAAGTGATCCAGAACAAGCTAAAAAATTAATCATCCAAGCAGGCGGGAATCCTGCAATCTATGGATTATAAAGGAGAATTTAAATGGCAGTAACTAGAGTTCAGGATGTTATCATCCCAGAAATTTTTAACCAGTACACAATGAATAACACTGTTGAACAAACAGCAGTATATCGAAGTGGAATTATTCAGCCAGTACCTAACTTAGAAGTTCCAAGCGGTGGAGATACAGTCAATATGCCTTTCTGGAATGACCTTGAAGGAGATCCAGAGGCGATTCAATCAAACTTCGCATTGACACCAGAAAAAATCAATTCAGGTAAAGACGTTGCCCGTGTATTTCTGTATGGAAAGGCTTGGAGTGCAGAAGATTTAGCGGGTGAACTTGCTGGTTCTGACCCAATGAAAGCAATTGGGGATCGTGTTAATAATTATTGGGAAAGACAAATGCAGCGAATGATTTTTCTTATGCTGAATGGTGTCTTTAGTAGCAACATTACTAATAATGATGGGGATCTTGTTTTAGATATTTCGAGCGGTGACGAGAAAAAGTATACAACTTACTTATTTGCTGGTGGTGCGGTTGGTTATGCTCCAGGAGTGCCTAAAGTACCGACCGAAACAGATCGAAATTCACTTAAAGGTGAAGATATTCTGATCAATCGCAAGAAATTCATTATGCATCCTCGTGGTTTCAAGTGGACAGAAGCAGAAGTTGCTGGCGAAATGCCTACCTTCAAAGAATTGGCAAGCGCTAGAAACTATGAACGTGTTTATGACAAAAAGAAAGTCCGAATTGTGAAGATTATTTCCAATGAAGGACCAAACGCAGCAGCTAAATCAAAATTAAGCGGTGAAGTGATTCTTGATGCAGCTCAATTACTTGGGGATGCTAAAGGGAAATTCACTTCAATTGCAATGCATTCGGTAACGCATACAAATTTACAGAAACAAAACTTGATTGAGTTCATTCCTAATAATAGAGCTGATGTAGGTTTTGGAACATACCTTCAAAAATCTATTATTGTTGATGATTCACTTCCAGTGGAAGAGCCTATTCCTACGCCCTAATGCGCCCCAAAACCTACGGTTTACAAGCACAAGTAAATCTGTGACTGTCAATTGGGATGCCGTAGCTGGGGCGGATTCATACAATGTTTATCGGGGAGCAGACAAGCGTTTTGATAAGAATGTAACCAAGCCTGAATACAGCACTGACGGTCTAACGCCTGATACTAAGTTAACAATCAATGTCACTTCTGTTAATGAGAGCGGCGAATCTGCAATGTCAGAAATCGCAACTAAAACAGAAGCAGAAGGAGGCACCGAGTAAATGGGAGCAACAACCTTTTGGCTCTTAGAACAAGAATTGAAAAGGCGAGCTGACATGAAAAAGAGTGCTACTCAAGAGGAACTTTTTTATGATGAAATGACTGTTGAGCAGCTAAAGCAGGAAGCTAAAGATAAAGGTATTGCTGGTTATTACAACATGAAGCGTGAAACACTGCTTGAAAAATTGAAAGGGTGATCCAATGGACATCCAACAGATTAAAAGAATGATAGGAATGACCACAGATAAGCACGATGATTACTTGTCTGAGGTTGTTCCTATTTTTGTTGAATATGCTTCTGATTTTTGTAAGAACAAATTTGATGCAGATGACCTTCCGGCGGGTGTAAAACTCTTTATTGCGAAAGCCGCTGAGTACAATTTAAAACCAGCAGGTTTGGCAAGTCGAAGCATGGGTGATGTGTCGTACTCTTATGACACTGATTTTCCTGAAACGGTCACTAAGTACCTGTACCCGTATAGGAGGGCTTATTGGTGAGTTATGAATTTGAAGAGTTCCCACATGAAATCACGTTTCAAAAGCTTGGAAAAGTGCCGGACGGTGGCGGCGGCTACACTGAAAAGCATGTGAACTATCTTACAATACCCGCACGAGTGACAAGTGTTACATCAAGAGAGTTTTATCAAGCTCAACAGCTGCAAAACCCAGTTGATCACAATGTCTATTTCGAGTACAGAGAAGACATTGAAAAGACCATGAGAATTAAACACAAAAATAAAATACTCACGTTGAAATCAGATCCTATTGATCAAGGTGGAGAAAATGAGATCATGTGTCTCAAATGCCAAGTGTCAGAGGTGCTAAATGGCTGAGGTAAGCGGCAAATGGGCAAAGCAAATGGCGAAAACGGTTGAGAAATTCGAGCGCAAAGTCATAGATCGAGCAAAACAAATTGTCACAGAAACAGCAGAACTGATTTACAGTCATGCTGTCATTAATGCGCCAACAGCCATGATTGATGGTGGGAACCTTAAGAACTCTATTGAGGTCGAATATCGTGATGAAGGATTGAAAGCCATAATCACCGTTGGTGCCGATTACGCCATATACGTTGAGTATGGAACCGGTATTTATGCAGAGGAAGGCGGCGGCCGTCAAACACCGTGGGTCTATTATGATGAAAAGCTAGGCCGATGGGTGATGACTAGAGGTATGAGGGCGCAACCATTCTTTAATCCTGCTGTAGAAGAGGGAATGAGGCATTTTGCCCGTGAAACGCAATAGAAAGGAGCTGCTGAAATGCGCTCATCATTGTGGCCGTTACAGGCTGCTATATTTGAAAGGCTATCTATAGATAAGCGGTTAAACGAACGTGTCACAGGCGTTTTTGATGCGGTTTCCAAAGATACTAAAAAGCCTTATGTCTCAATGGGTGATGACGATGTGTCCTTATTTGAGACAAAAACATCTGCTGGCGAGGTTGTAAACGTGGTTTTACACTGCTGGTCAGATTACAAAGGAAAAAAGGAAGCGCAGCAGGTCATAGACCTCATGTTGCAAGCATTGACCAAAAGGCCCCTAGAAATAGAGGGCTTTTCTTTATGCCGTTCTGAGCTGCGAGGGATGCAGGTCATCACAGACATAGACGGATATACAAAACACGGTATCTTGCGAATGAGATACACGATAAACAATTGAGAGGGTGTTTTTAGTGGTAAACCTATTGAATGGTAAGGATGAAGTTTTCATTGTTCAACCAATTAGCGCAACGGATCAAAAAGGATTATTTATTGCTTTTCAGACTGAGGGTTCTCACACGAAAGAGCAAGATTCACTTGACGAAAGCACAAAATCAGGTCGTATCGTTGGATATGGAACAAAAAGTGAAAGTTTTGAGTTATCTTTTTATGCTGCGGACGATGATCCAGGTCAAAAAGCCATTGAAGCTGCTTTTGACAAAGAGGAAGCAGTACAGGTATGGAAAGTAAATCTTAACTTAAACGCAAATGGAAAACATGATGCTGAATATGGTCATGCGATCATTGAAAGCCTTGAGAAAAGCGCACCGCAGGATGGTTTTATCGAGGTTTCAACAACTCTTCCTGTTCTCGGCAAGACGTTTAAAGACGAATTAGAGCCGCTAGATCCAGAATTAATTGCTCAAATTCGATCTGCTGCTGGTGCTGACAGCTTCAAGCAGTTTGGTGAACTTAATAAGAAAGTTGAGACACCCTAAGCAGCCCCAAAATCTATCGTTTACAGCTACGTCTGACAGTATTTCAGTAAAGTGGGATGCGGTAGAAGGGGCGACTTCATATAACGTATACAGAGGTGCAGACAAGCGTCTTGATAAAAACGTCACTAACACAAGTTATGTCGCAACAGGGATGAATCCTGATACGAAACTGACCATTAATGTGACAGCAGTGAATGAAGCTGGCGAGTCTCCAATGAGTGAAATCGTTACACAGACAGAACCGGCTTCCACAGGAGAATAACACTTGAAGGGCCTCTATTATCTGGAGGCTCTTTTCTATTACAAAAAACAAATCGGGGGTTTTTATAAATGGCTACTTTAACAATTGGAAGTAAGGAATATACAGCAAGATGTGACTTTGCATTTGACCGTACAGCAAACGAAAAATACACAACGAAAGAGGAAGACAAAGCTGGCGGTACGCTTAACATTTACATGGGTTTGCTAAACGAAGATGCTTTAATGCTTTCAGCTTTTTGGGATTGCGCTTTATCTCACCTTAAAGGCAGTAAACCGTCTTCAGAACAAATTGAAGATGCAATTATGAAAATCATTGACGAAGACACTAAAGGTGATGCTACTGACCGTTTGATTAACGAAGCATTCCAGACGCTTGAGAATGCGGGTTTTTTCAAAGGCAAGATCCGTCAGCAATGGACCATGATGGAGAAAATGGGGGCACCGAAGAAAGCGGCACCGAACGAAACGCCAGAAATGGCAGCGAAACGGATCGAGGAACAGGAACAAGCGAAAGAGTACATGGAAATGCTCAAGCAAGCCCGCAAAGAGCGGATGGGATCGACTACCTCAAAGTCATAGAAGATGCAGCTCGTTGGATGGGTGTCTATGACAACGATCTCATCATGTCATGGACTCCAAACGAGTATAAACGCAAGCTCAAGGCGGCCAAGCTGCGTGAAATTGATGAAATAGAGCGAATGACAATTAACGCAATGTTTCATCGGTATGCGAATAACGCCAAAAAAGTTAAACCGTCACAAATGTTTGATGCACAAAAAGCTAGGACAGAGCTTGAGCGTGATGTCACTGGAAACGGCTTCAAAAATCAAGTGGATGCCAAAAAGCTAAACGATCTCAACATTGGATTAAGGAACATACTTAGAAATTCTAAAGAAAAGGGGTGAGGATTTGATCGAAAAATTAACGGCGGTTGTCGAGGCGCAAACACGTAAATTCAAAAAGCAAATGGACAAAGTAAACGATATGATGCGCCGTATGCGTGATCATCACACTGTTGAAGTAGATGCTGAAATCGCTGATTTTCAAAGGCGTGTTAGGGAAGCTGAACAGCAAATGGACAGTTTCTTGCGCCGTCATGAACGCAACCGAGTTGACCTAGACGCTGATGCAGATCCTTTAACAAGGGCGGTTCGTATTGCCCGTCAAAAATTGCGTGAGATTCCGCAACGAATTAATACTTATTTTACGGGAGATAACAATCCATTAACTAGTTCAATAGCTCGTGCTAAAGCAGGGCTAAGGTCAATCGCTCAACGAGTGACAACCGTCATAGCTGGAAATCCTACTCCTTTAGGACGAGCTGTAATTGTCGCACGTACGGCATTATCTTCTATATCTCAAAGAGTAACTTCAATCATTGAAGCTAATGCCAGCCCGCTAGTTTCAACGGTTGCCGTTGCTCGTACCGCTCTTTCTTCAATAGCGCAGAGAGTGACGACAATGATTGCAGGAAACGCAAGTAACTTAAATTCATCTGTTGCCGCTGCTCGTGCTGCATTAGCAAGCATACCGAACAGGGTTACAACAATTATAAATGCAAGTTCAGCGGCTTTGATTCGTTCTGTGGCGATTGCAAGAGCAGCATTAGCGAGTCTTCCTAATACTGTTGTTATTAAAATAAAAGATGTATGGAAGGGTTTCGAGGAACGGCTAGATAAATTTGAGAATGCCATGAACAGGCTTTCAAAAATAACAAACTCCATATCAAATGTTATGGGGAATGCTTTGCGTGGTGGTTTGCTTGCTCTATTACCTGCTTTAGCTCCTACTTTATCTGGTGCTGTGGGAGTAATTGGGGCACTTGGTCCAATGATTGGATCGGCTACGAGTGGATTAATGGGGCTTGTCAGTGCTTTTTCTACTGCCGGTACTGGCGCTGTGGCTTTTGGTGCATTGGCTGTTACGTCCATTGGTAGTGTTATCAAAACTGGTCAAGATTTAGACAAGCTACAAGCCAAGCTAGATGATGCCACCAATGCGAAAGAGCGAGCCAAAATCATGGAAAAAATCAAAGTTTTGCAAGAGTCGCTAGGGAAAGAAGAGAAGAAAGCCCTTGCTACTTTAGAAGACTTTAAAGATAACTGGCAAGACATTGCGAAGATCACACAAAAACCCATCTTGAAATCGTTCACGAACTCTCTCACAACGTTTAAAACGGTTCTGAATAGTCTTAGACCTATGTTTGTTAACGTTGCAAATGGAGCGGTTACATTAACGAAAAACCTTGATAATGCTTTCAAAGCAAAAGACATGCAAAATTTCATCAAATGGATGAACAACAATGCAGGTAAAGCTTTTGTGACCTTCGGGAACATTGCCGGAAATGTTATGAGAACAGTCATGAACCTTATTGTGGCTTTTGGTCCACTAGGAAATGATATGGCTGCAAGCATGGAAAAAGCAACTGCTTCTTGGGCTAAATGGGCGGCAGGTTTAAGCTCATCACAACGGTTCCAAGATTTTATTTCGTATACCCGTGAAAACGGCCCGAAAATCTTAAAAGTTATCACAAACTTTTCAGGTGCATTACGCCGTTTATTCGCTGCGTTTGGTCCAATGTCTTCCGACATGCTCACTTCTTTAGTTGATATGACAGCCAGATTCAGAGAATGGGCGGGAAGTGTTCAACACACAGAAGGTTTCAAAAACTTCATCGCCTACATTGAAAAAACAGGACCAACAGTGTGGAGTACGCTTGGTCAAATTTCTCGGACAATAATAAATCTACTGATCGGCATGGCTCCACTCGGAAAAACAATTTTAGAAACTGTAAACAGCTTCTTGAAATTTTCTAATGCTGCAATGGAAGCAAATCCAGCAATTGGACAATTTATCGCAGCTGGTTTATCTCTTATTGGTGTCGTTAGAGCGATTGTTCCGGCAATGGTAGCTGTCAGTTCATTAACTAACGGATTTAAAGATTTTAAAGCAGCGGCATTGTATATAAGAAGCTTTAAAGAAACAGCAGCCGGAGTTAAATTAATTAGTTTAGTGGGCCAGTTGAAATTAGGGATCATATGGATTTCTAAATTTATAGCAAAGTATGCAGTTATGACGGCTCAAGCTATAGCAAACAGCGCTAAAATGGCAGTTTCTTGGACAGCAATGAAAATTTCGGCGTTTGTCACTGCTCTGAAGAACGGAATCGTTCAAATGTCTCTATGGATAAGAAACATGGCTGTTATGGCTGCTCAGTCAATTGTTCAAGCGACGAGAACAGCAACGGCATGGACGATCATGAACATAAATTCATTTATCATGATGTTGCAAAACGGCATTAGACAAATGATTCTATGGGTCACCCAAATGGCGTTAATGGCTACACAATCCATTGCGAATGCAACAAGAATGGCAGCAGCGTGGACAGCAACGAAGATGAGTTCATTCATTCTCATGTTACAAAATGGGATAAAACAAATGGCTTTATTCATTGCACGAATGGCTGTTATGGCCGCTCAAGCGATGGCGAATGCTGTTAGAATGGCAGCGGCTTGGGTTGTTGCGATGGGTCCTATTGGCTGGATAACAGCCGCAGTAATAGGAATTGTGGCTTTAATCATCGCCAATTGGGATAAAGTCAAAGCGTTTACTCTAAAAGTATGGGGTGCTGTTTCAAACTTCTTAAAAGGATTATGGGAAGGAATAAAGAAAGTCGCTTCCGCAGTCTGGACGGGTATTGTAAATTTCTTTAAAACAACATTTGCAGCTCACCAAAAAATTGTGAAAACAGTTTGGGGAACTATTAAAGGCTTTATAACCGGTGTTTGGAATGCCATCAAAAAGGTTGCATCCAATATATGGAACGGTATTAAATCTTTCTTTGTCAATTCATTGAATACACACAAGAAAATATTCACAACTGTTTGGAATGCAATAAAATCCGTTGTTTCGGGCGTTTGGAATGGTATTAAAAATGTGGCTAAATCAATCTGGAATGGAATTAAATCATTTTTCAGCAGCGTTTTAGCCGGCATTAAAAACTTCTTTGTGAACAACTGGAACAACATAAAAAAACTTACATCATCAGTTTTTAATGGAATAAAAAGTTTTATTTCTAGTGTCTGGAATGGTATTAAAAACACAGTCAAAAGTCTAGTTAGCGGCATTTTCAACACTGTTAAATCTATTTTTAACAACATGAAAACCGCTATTGGCAATACAATGCGAGCTGTTAAAACAACCATTAGTAACATCTGGAATGGGGTTGTGCGGTTCTTCAAAGGAATAAATCTGTTTAGCATTGGTAAAAACATCATAGCTGGTCTTGTTCGTGGTATTGGTGGAATGGCATCTAGTCTTTATAATAAAGCATCAAGCATCGTCAACAATGTCAAAAACACCTTCACCAAACTATTTAAAATCCATTCTCCTTCACGTTGGATGCGGGATGAGATCGGATATAACTTGGGTGCTGGTATGGCTGTTGGTTTGGATAAATCAACTAATACAGTTGTTTCTTCTGCCAAAAAGACAACACAAGCAGCGCAGAGAGCTTCGCAGGCTGAAATGAAGAAAGCGCAAAAGCAAGCGGCAGCATTGAAGAAAAAACAAGCTGCTGCGGCACGCAAGGCGAATGCGAGAAGAAAAACAGGCGTTGATAACAAGATTAGAGCTGTGGAAACCAAGTTTGACACAGGTAAGATCAGCTCAAAGACATATATCAAGCAATTAAATGCAATCAAGAAACACAACAAGTTAACATCTACTCAAAATGCGAAGATCCAGCGTGAAATATACAATGCACAGAAGAAAACACAGGCTCAACAGAAGAAGAAGGCACTTGAGGCACAGCGCAAAAAGGCAAAAGCGCAGTTGGCGTATCAAAAGAAAGTCTCTCAAAAGATCGCTAATGCAGAATTGAAGTATGACACCAAGAAAATAAGTGGTCAGACATACATTAAGCAGCTTGAGAAGATTAAAAAGAAGGAAAAACTGACAGCTGACCAGCGTAATAAAATTCAGCGGGAAATCTATGCAACGCAGAATAATCTAACTAGAGAAGCACTAAAAAAGAAAGAGAACGAGAAGAAAGCGGCTGAAAAACTGAATAAAGGTATTCTTTCAGCAAACAATTCTTATCTATCTAAGTTCAAAAGCATTAACGACAAGCTAACCAGCGACATCAAGAAGGCTAATGAAGAATATAAAAATGCTCTTAAAGATCGTACTGATTCCATTTACAATGCTATGGGATTATTTGATAGTGTTACCACAGAGAAAGTAAGTGGGTCAAAGCTTCTGGATAATCTTCAAGCGCAAATTGATAAAATGAAAGGTTTCCAGTCTGACCTATCAAAACTAACAGGCAGCGCACCAAAAGAATTCGTTGATGAATTAAGACAAATGGGCGTGGGATCAGCTGATCAAATAAAAGCTATTGCTTCCATGTCTGCTCCAGAGCTAGATAAATATATCTCTCTATGGAAACAAAAACACAGCATGGCAAGCGAACAAGCGACAAAAGAACTTGCGGATCTTAAAAATGCAACAACTAAAAAGATCACTGAATTGAGAAATGCGGCTAACTCAGAACTAAACAAACTGAAAAATGAATACATGAATAAGATCAGTGAATTGACTGTAAATGTTAAGCAGCTGGGATCACTTAAAAAGAGCGGGAAAGCTATTGGATCTAACACGATGGCTGGCATTATTTCAGGAATGAAAAACATGAAAGGCGAGCTTGCGAAGGAAGCCAATAGCATCGCATCTACAATTGAAAAAACGATCAAAAAGAAGCTGAAAATTCATTCGCCTTCACGTTTAATGCGTGATCAAGTGGGTGTCATGGTGCCAGCTGGTATTGCTGTGGGGATTCAGCAAGGTGTAGGTACTGTGAGTAAAGCAATGAATGCCGTAACAGATGCAATGTACATCAAACAAGAAGATTTAAACATCGCTTACGATGCTTCTATTACAAACAGTAAAATAGGAGCGGTTAAACATGAGTTAAGCGCAGAACTGCAAAACATTGAACTGCCCGAGCAAGTGATTGTTATTGAAATGGACAGCAAAAAGGTTGGTCAAGGTGTTGCGAAGCCAGTTGAAAACGAGCAGAAGAGAGCGAACGCAAGGAGGACGAGGATCACATGATAAATTATCAACAACTTGTCCCCAATGAATGGAAGATCACTTTTAACGGTATCGACATATCACAATATTTTTACCTTAAAGAGGCACCCAGCGGCAGGGGTGTTGTAGGTCGAGAAGTGAATATTGAAACGAAAGGGAACCGCCGAGGCGGTTTTCTTCGTCGTACACGAGTTCCAACAAGAGTTATTACCTTAGAGGTTCTATTTGCATTTAGTAGTGAAAGTGAATTAAAGAAAAAACAAGAGGAATTGAACTTTATTCTGCATACAGATGAAGAAAAGCCGCTTGTATTTTTCGATGAGCCCGACAGGGTATACAATGCTATATTTGAGAGTTCGACAGAGGGGGAAACAAAGGGAGGTTTACAACGTGCTACACTAACTTTTCTTTGTACTGATCCAATTAAATACGGAGCAACGGCACTTTATGAATTTAATAGCGGCTTGAGGACATTTACGAATCCGAGCTTAGCAACAGTTGAACCGCAAATAGAATGCGTATTTACGGCAGCTGCTACTTCATATGAAGTGTCTCTTCTAAATTCAGATAATAGCGTGAAAAAAACTATTAAAATTGTTTATAATTTCATCGCTGGTGACACGCTTGTAATTGACATTGCTAAACGAAAAATCATGAACAACGGAAAAGCAATTATGAATGGCCTGCAAATCCAATCTGAGTTTTTCGATTTTCCTGCTCAAAAGCCAGTCAAGTTAAGATTTAGCCATAAAAGTAGTATCAAATTCAATGAAGCTTATCTATAAGGGGGTCCGTCATGGCTGAGATATTTATTTTATCGCCAGAAGATGAACTTTTGGCTGTTCTGTCCAGTGACGGACAGGACTCATGTAATTTTTGGGATGCTAAATACAAAGAAGAACTCAACTTGGGTTCTTCTTTTTCTTTTATTGCGGATGCTTCCCATCCTGACGCACGTTATTTGTTTGAAGAGAATCAAGTCGTGTTCCGAGATAAGGACGGCGAATTACGTGCATTTGTTATAAAAGAGCTTGATGATACAGATGATGGTGCCGAGATTAACACTCTCGTAACATGTGAAGCCGCAATGATGGAATTGGCTGAAACAATCATTAAAGAGAAGCGGCCAAAAGATAAAACGGCGCAGTATGTTCTTGATCAAGTGTTTGAAAGAACCCGGTGGACCGCAGAAGTGACCGCCGAACTAGGTCTAAACTCGACATCATTTTATAAAATGAATGCTCTTGAATGTTTAAGCGATGTTTTAAACAAATGGGGCGGAGAGTTTAAAGACGTGGTGGAGTTTGATGGGAATACCATCACCAAACGCACAATCAAGGTCCTGCCGCGCAGAGGTAAAGACAGCGGCAAACGGTTTGAAATTGATAAAGACACTGAAAGTATAAGACGTACTGTGATCAGCTATCCGAAGACTGCTTTATATGGTTATGGCGCATCATTGGAAACAACTGACGATGACGGAGAAGAAACAGGGGGATATTCCCGTTTTATCGACTTCGCAGATGTTGAGTGGAAAAAATCAAATGGTGATCCAGTAGACAAACCAAAGGGGCAAGAGTGGGTAGGTGATCCTGCTCTATTACAAAAATACGGCCGCTTGAAAAATGGGGAATTAATTCATAGAGAAGATATTTTCAGCGATGAAGATATTGAAGATCCCGAAGAATTGTTGAAAGCAACTTACAACCATTTAATCACTGTCGCTTCAAAAACAGAAGTCAACTATGAATTATCGGTTAAGCTTCTTGAAGGCGTTGAGGGGTATGAGCATGAGCATGTTGATCTTGGAGATACAACCATTGCTATTGACCGTAATTTCGCAATTCCGATCGAAACTTCACAGCGAATTATAGTAATGGAATATGACATCACAGATCCTGAAAATACGTGTGTCGTTGAGATCGGGCAGTTCTTGTCAGCCTTACAGGGTGATGACCGAGTAAAGCAGTTGCAAAAGATCATTGATAGTAATCGTGGCACATGGGAGAGAAAGCCGGAAGCGGGCAACGTGACAGATGGTAGTTTCCCAAACACGAAGCCGCCACGTCCAGCTAATATCAAAGTAGAAGGTCTTTACAAGACGATTTCACTTACATGGGATTATGACCCTAGATCCTTTATAGCTGCGTATGAAGTGTACGCATCACAAAATAAGGGGTTTACACCTACAGCCGCACAGCTTATTTTCCGAGGCAAAACAGGCGGCTGGCATCATCAAGACGGTGTAGAAGCTGATCAGGTATGGTATTACCGATTGAGAACCATAAATACACATGGAACGGCTAGTGATTGGTCAGAAGAATATGAAGCAAAGACAGTGAGAATCCTCACCGATGATATTATGTTCGGTGCTGTCACAGCGGATAAATTGGCATCGCTCTCGGTCACTGCTGAAAAGCTATATACAGACATTGAGAATTCAAACATACTACCGGGTTCTCTCCTGCGATCAAGCGATTTAACAGCGGTGAATAATGGCTTTCTTTTCTTCAAGGAAAACGAAAGGTCTAATGTCGTTTCTGTGATGAGAAATTCGACTTATAATGCTATAGGAATTACAACAAACAAAAGAAAAACGTTGAGATTAGAAAACGGAAAACAATATATTTTGTCTTTCGAAGCCAAAAGAGGTTTAATGGATAACTTCAATTATGTTTATGTAAGAAGAATTACCAATTCTAATAGTACGGAAAGTGTTCTGATTCCATCGCCATACACGGACATAACCAATTATCCAGAAGAAGAATTTGTGAGATATGATATTCCTTTCGAATTTACTGGCAAAACAAATTCTGACTATTACATCTTAATAGCTGGTTTAGGTGGAAAGGTACCTGCCCTAACAGTAAATGGGGTTCAACGTGGCGGGGGAGTAAGAGACATACAGTTTTTAAAAAATATGAACTTCGCCGCATCGTACAACCCGGGGGAAATTCAAGTTATCTTCGGTGAAAATGCTTCTTTTACAACGCCAGACGGAACTATTTACAAATTTCCAAAGGGAAGCACCGAAATTAGCACAAATTTAGAAGGTATAGGAGCAAATTCTACTGAAACCAATGCCTTTTTAATGTTTACAGGATCAGATAATTCAAGGTTTACAAGCGGTGTCACGGTACAAACATATGATTTCAGAGTAGTGAGATATAACGGCTCACAATGGCAATACAACAATAATTCAACTTGGGTCAATTTTACGCCAAACTCACAAGATACCATTATAGGTAGTGTTGCGAGATCATCAACAACTGTGGAAGGTATTGAAACTTTAGATGTGACATCTGTTTCGTTCGATATACGCAATGTACAGTTAAGGTCAGGCAGTGAAATAAAAGAATGGTCACCAAGCCCCTATGATGTGATGCTTACCGAAAAGTCAATTACATCATTGCATATTAATGAAGCAGCTATAAACTCAGCGCACATTTCTAATGCAGCGATTGGATCAGCTGCAATTGCAAATGCCGCAATCCAAAAAGCACATTTAGGCACAGCGATAATTGACACGGCGCACATCACAGATGGCGCCATCACAAATGCCAAAATAGCCAATCTATCTGCTGACAAAATCACAGCTGGCACAATTAAAGGGATTACGATTGAGGGTTCGATCATCAAAGGGGCTAGAATCGAGCCAATTTCTCAAAATTCCAGATATAAATCTTATATAACTGCTAATGAGATATATCAAGAATATTTTGACGGAACGACAAACGTATTAACTATAAAAGAAGGAGTTTTTAAACAATCATTTAGAGATGACAATAAAGAAGTGGTTGGAGGAACAACAATTGATAAAGGCTTTATAACCCTTGAAGGTGGTTCAGGATTATCAGTGGCAGGTAAAGATACATATAGATTCTACCTGTTTTCTGATTTCATAGATGGTTCAGGTTTTAAAATGACGGAATACAACGGATCGACTGAGAGAGAACTTTTCTCTATGGTAGCAGATACCATTGACCTTACTATCACATCAAATGAAGAAACTATTATCAATTCTGTAGGAACAAATTATTATATTAAAGGTAACGGACAATATAATGAAGGCTCATGGACTGTCAGCAAAGATGGTAACTTTGCAGTTGATGTAGATAACGGGTATTTTTATGTATTCGCAAAAAAAGGATTTATTATAAATACATTAGATGGTTTGGGAGACTTGAACGCTCATACCATTCATATGTATAGCGGAAACGAAACTAAAACCTTGTTGAGAGCTGCTGGTGTATGGATGGAAGATAACATGAATCGACTTCAAACAAATTGTCAAATTATTTTTCAATCAATCCCCATAAGAGTGTCTAGTAATATCGGGAGCCATGATTTTACTGTATGGTCGGGCCGGAATATTGAAAATATGTTTCATGTCTTTTTGCAGGTTGAAGGAGCTTATTCAAATGCCATTGTTGCAGGCTTTGAAAATAAAACAACTTCGGGATTTAGAATATATCTTAGAAATGTTGGTAATTCTAATGCGGATAATAGGACATACACCGTTAATATTATGATGATTACAGAAGCAAAGTGAGGGAGAATTACTGTGATTGAAATTAGAGATGAAGAGAGAAGTAATCCATTTTTTCGTTCACTGAAAGCAAAGGAAACAGATCAAGGAATTGAATTGAGCGCTTGCACTATTCATCACATGTATGAGGGGGAATTAGTTACAGGAGAGCTTCCAGCAGCTTTGATAAAGCTTGATGCGGATGAAGAAAGAAAATATCCAGTGCTGTATGACCTTTATATAACGATGGATCAAGAAAAGAAACATACTTATCATTTGGACAAAAGTTACATGTCACCTGATCAAATGCCGTGTTATGCCGGTTCTGACTATCTCGTTTTAACTCTATTAAGTATCAAAATAGGCGTTGAAGGTGAAAGAGATGGATATATAAATGCTTTTACAGAAAGGGTGATTGAAGATGAAGGAACTGATACCCAACGTAATTAGAGGTGCCGCTCCTACAAAATCACTGGAAGAAAGATTGAAAGAAGCCGAAAAAACACTTCAAGAGATTAAAGAAGAAATAAAGATACAGGAGGAGATAACACATGAGTAATGAAATGACAAAAGAACAGCTGCAAACAGAGCTGAGGGCAACACAGTTAAAAGTGATCAGTCTAAGCGAGCTGCTCAATGAAGCAAACAATAAATTTGCAGAAGTGAGGGCGACATATACGATGTTGTCAGATGAACATAAGAAGCTTAAAGAAGCTTTATTAAATCGACAAGAGAATGACACAAACGCAAACGCTGAATAGGCGTTTTTATTTTGCCTTCTTTAAGGAGGTGAGGAACTTGAAATAGGAATGGGGGCTTACTGATGTCAGAGGTGACGGAGGTCAACAACTTGAACATCATACAAAAGGACATGGTAGATTTAAAGTCTAGTCAGAAGGCTTTGGAACAGCGTGTTAACACTCTTGAGAGAAATTATGATAAGCATGATCAACAAATTCAAAGTTTAAACAATCAGCTTAACAAGATTGAAGAAAATACAACATGGATTAAAAGAACAATCACAGGGGCGATGATAACAGCTGTTATTAGTGGAGTGATTGGCGGTGTGATTGCCGTTGCGTTTACATTCTTACAAAAATAAATGAAATGGGGAAATGAATTATGAAAAACATCGACAAAGGCACTGTGATCCGCACGGTGCTTCTTTTAATTGCATTGATCAATCAAATTTTAGTGATGTTCGGTAAAACGCCTTTACCATTGGATGAAGAGTCTGTAAACAATTTAGCGAACGTTTTATATGTTGCTTTCTCGACACTCTTTACAACGGTTATGACCCTTATCACATGGTTCAAAAACAACTATGTGACACCTAGAGGACAGAAGCAGAAAGAAGTTCTAAAACAAAAAGGATTAACAAAATAGAAGCTGCCTTCGGGTAGCTTTTTTAAATTCCATTAAACGAATGGGGAGAACGCAAATGAATTTTAGACAATTAAGCAAGCTTGTTGATCTTCGAGGAAAAACAAAGAGTAAGGGGAGTTACGCAAATGTTGGTGTCAATGCTAAGACCGACATCGCAGTACATCATAGCTTAACAACATCGGGGAACAGTGCAACTTTTGCAAACTATCATGTAGGCACTAATGGTTGGCCGGGTATAGCTTATCATTTTGTCATTCTCAAAGACGGTACAATTGAATGGAATCATGATCTAGGAATCAAATCCTATCATGTAGGCAATTCAAACCGCTTTGCGATTGGCATTTGTCTTGTGGGGGATTTTAGAACCGAAAAGCCGACAGCAGCACAGGAAACGAGTTTTCGAGCTTTAGTAACGGCATTGAAGAAAGATATGCCGAATTACAAAAGAACAAGAGGGCACAATGAGTTTCCGGGCTATTCTTGGAAAGCGTGTCCTGTCTTTGATTATAAAGCGGTTTTAGCTGGCACAGTAAAGCAAACAACAAAAGCTAAACCTGTTAAATCATCCCCATCAAAAAGCACGATCAAGCCTAAAACAAGCACGTCCAAGAAGTCATTTAACTTACCATCTGGAATCCTTAAAGTGACCAAGCCTTTGACAAAGGGCGCTGGTGTAAAAGCCGTACAGGAAGCACTAGCCGCTCTTTTATTCTATCCTGAAAAGGGAGCAAAAAACAACGGGATTGATGGCTACTATGGTCCAAAAACAGCGGATGCAGTCAAGCGATTTCAATTAATGAACGGCCTAACGGCGGACGGCATATACGGACCGAAGACAAAAGCAGTTTTAGAGAAACTCTTGAAGTAATATTTTTAAATAATCTTCTTCCCCTCTTCAAAAAGGGGATTTTTTTAAACATACCTGTTTACTATTGTAAACAGGTATGTTATAATTAAAGTATAGAAAGGAGGTGCTAAAGTGGACGAGGTTAGAAACTGGATTCTTGCTACCGCAGGTATCGTGACCATCGTAAAACATATCTACGATATATGGACGAAGGAAAACGAAAAGCGTAGCAAGAAAAAGAAAAAGCGCTCCCGCCGGACAAGCAAGAAGCGCTAAATACACTAGAGAAAAGGGGAGAAATCCCCTTACTCTCTATATAGTATACTGCAAAAGCGTGTTACAGTATACCGTAAAAGCCCACGTCCACGATGATATGAAAAAATACTTTAGACACTATAGCACAGCAGATTTTGCCGTGATGATGATTTTAATTGCTGGTATTGTTGTAATTGATTCCACAAATCAGAGTATGTCTGGAAAAATTGCGAATACTGTATTACTGGCAGCCGTTGTAATCACCTTGTTAAAAGGATTAATAATGATGTGGAGAGAAAAGCGACATGAACGAAAGTGAAAAAATTAAGTTTATTCAAAAAGAAGTTTTAACGACAGCAGAAGTCGGGGAGATACTCGGAGTAACACGCCAGCGCTTAAGCGCACTTGTGAGTTCAGGAAAGCTCAAACCAGTCAAAAAGGTTGGAACAGTTGCTTTGTTTTTGTTACAACATGTACAGGCTCTTGAAAAAGAATTAAAAGAAGGGCGGAAGAAATACCGCCCTTACGAATAATTTTGTTCAGCAACCTTTATAATCCTCTATATACTTTTTTGGGTTAAATCATGATATGTTTAGTATGTATTTTGATTACTAGCGAAAAGAGGGAGTTTATTTGGAAGAATCAAAAGTAAAAAGAACTGGTAAGCCAAAAAAGGAAGCAACTATATAGTTGCTTCCTTTTTTATGTTATTTTGTTAAAAATAATTTCGAAAGTCAAAAATATGTTGTATAATAAAAAATTAAGAATATTTGACATTAGATTACAGGTTCGGAGGTTAAGGTAGTGTCTCAATACAAAAATGAAATAGATAGATTAAAATCATTAGGTGTGTTGGACGCACCTGAGAATACAGAGTGGATAGCATACATAGACGAATCAGGATGTGCCGGTATAAATTTTGATAAGGGTTCAAGTAAGTATTTAGCATATGGAATTGTTCTAATAAAAAAGAGCTATCGTTCACAAGCAAGACATATAATTAATGATGCTAGAAAAGCCTTTAATCTTCCTTTTAAAAAGGTAAAAGAGTTTAAATTCCAAAAAAGTAAGCCGAAACAAAGAGAATTTATATTGAATAAATTAGTAGAGGATCAGAATATTAAGATTGGTTATCTTCTTTATAGAAAGCACTTAATACTAGACAATACACAACTTTATAAAGATATGGATGCAAGGTACAATTTTCCATTGAAGTTAATTTTACAAGCAATTAATAAAGAATTGGGGAATCAAAGAAACTTAGAAATTGTAATTGATGGAAGAGATATTGTTAGAAACCGAGCAGTAGAGGAATATATGAAGTCAAGACGTTTTACAGCAGCAGACAGTATGTATTTTACAGCCTTAACCTTTGGTGATTCAACTAGTGAGCGAATGTTGCAATTATCTGATTTTGTCGCAGGAGCCGTCTTCCAAAAATACGAAAATAAGAAAAAAGAGTATTGTGAAATTATCTCGAAATCATGTTTTATGAAACATAATTTTCCATTTGGGAAACAAAAAAACTTTTCTCAAAATAAATTAATACGTTGACAAAAAAATGCATATGTTGTATAGTGAGGTTACGGTCAGCTGGGTAGCCACTCGGTATCTAAGATGCCCCGCCAATATGGCAGAGTGTCCAGGGCCTTAACCTTTGAATTCTAGAACTCCCCAAAAGGGGAGTTCTTTCTTTATTCACAACAACTTGGCCGCCCAGAAGGACGGCCTTTTTATTTAAAGTATTTTTACATTAAGTATATCTGCAAATTTTATTAAATTTGTATCAGAACGGCTATCTTTTACATGAAACAGTTTCTTTATGTGGTCCACGTATACAACTCGCCCCGAAATTTCTCTGGAAAACCCATTATCGAATAACTCAAAATTGAGGGGCATGTCCTCACTCATTGCGGTTGCAATGGTGTATTCAAATTCTTCTAATTGCTCAGGACTTAGAATCGGCTGTTCAATTTTCTTTTTTGAAAGATGCAGTTGTCTTAATGCCTCATTATGTTCTGGCAAGATGAATTTCATCTGCCATCTATTCTGATCTTTTCTTTCATCCCACACAGTATCACCTCAATAGAGATTATAACCGAATGTTTGTTTGGTGTCTAAATGTGGTGTATAATTAGAGTATACGGTTTAACCTGCGGAAACAGGTATAAAAAAATTCGTATATTTCAATGATTTTTCTTCTTATATTGCTCACACTCGGCCGTCCTTGTGGATGGCTTTTTTGGTCACATATTTGGTCACAAGAAATGAAATTGAATGTGAATATTGATAAAAATACAAAATAACTGATCAATTGAAATTCCGAGATAAAAGACGAAATGAATAAGAACGAATGTTCTTGTTCATGTACGGTACATGGGTGGAATGATGTAACACCCCCGAAAACCCCTTGAAATATAGGGGTTTTTGTTATGTCTTTATAAAATTGGTCACAATTTGGTCACGGAACTATGAAGATTGGATTTTTAATGAGAGATCATTAACAAAAGAATTAAACTTTTCTGATGTTCTTTCTCTCACTTTTTTTGTAGTGTGTAAATAAACTTTACGAGTAATGTCATCATTTCCGTGACCAAGTATTTTTTGAATCTCTTCAAGAGGAACATTTGCTTCGGCGGCTAATGAAGTAAATGTATGTCTAAATGTATGCTGAGTTATTTTTTTATTTAGATCCATTCTTTTTAAAATTCGCCTCATACGTGTATCGAATTTCTTTATGTTTTCTGGATGACCATCTGCTCGTGCGAAAATAAAGTCTTCATCACTAAACGTTCTGCCATTCGCAAATGCTATTTTTGCTTGTTTCAGTTTCAGTCGTTTAAGTAGAGCGGCCAGAAAGTCAGACAGAGGAACTTCTCTTATAGCTGCAGGTGTCTTTGGTGTTAAAAGCTGATAGTCACTTGCTTTATTAGAAGGGCAGAACAATGTTTTGGTTATCCGTAATGTCTTGGTTTCATCCTCCAGGTCTAAGTCTTTCCATTTTGCCGCAAGCCTTTCTCCGGCTCTTGTACCTGTAAATGCAGCCATACAAAAATATTCAAAGTCGAGAAGAAGACCATGTTTTTCAGTGAGATCAAGAAACTGCACAAGTTCATCACCTTCTAGGAAGTTTTCCACTTCATTTGAAGATTCTATTTGTTCGACCGTGACTTGTGGTTTTTGAGGTTTTGCAAATTCAGTCGGGCTTTTTAAAATAATATCTTCTTGTCGAGCATATTTGAAAATCATGCTTGCGGTGGTGTGAATGCCGCTTATTGTATTAAATGAATATTCTTTGGAATTTAGGTAATCTAAAAAATCCTGATAAACAGCACGATTAATATCTTTTATTTTCATATGACCGAAATAATCGACAAGATGGTCTATTTCACTTTTTCTTGCTCGAAGTGTACTGATTTTAACTGTTTTCTGATACTCTCTGTACCAGAGTTTCTGCAAATCAGAAAACAGTATTTTCTCTTTATCCAATACTAATCCAGAAGACAACTTTGATTTTAGCTGTGAATATGCTTCTTCTGCTTCTTTTTTAGTTTTGAATCCTCTTCGTTTAATTTGTCTGCGCTTGCCAGTCCTCGGATCATGGCCATCATCCATTACAAAATACCATGTATAACCTTTAGCAGCCTTTTTTGATTTTTCTTTTTTGTAAGCAACCATTAAAATTCTCCTCTCAATAATATTTGATTTTATTGTA
>NZ_JARVSK010000034.1:0-43145 GCF_030209235.1 Pseudomonas sp. efr-133-TYG-103a | reverse complement strand
CGCCCTGCAGCGGGGTTTCCACGGCGACGTCGTAGACGCGGGAGGTGAGGATTTTGCGCACGTAATCACTGAGCAGGTGACTGTGAGCCTGCAAGCCGTCGAGGAGTTGATTCATCGCGTGGTCCCCGTCGAGGTCGAAGCATCGATCAGGTACAGGGCAGGGGCGGCGAGGGTAGGGCGGATGATGATCATGTCTGGCTCCTGGTTCGATTTTTTGGCCCGGGAGACAGAGAGAGAAAACCCGCCTCGAGGGCGGGTTGGGTGCAAACGTCGGCTAACCCGCCATGACTGGAATGGCGGTAATAATTATCTGGCCGAAGAAATGCTTGGTTACGTTCATGGCTCGAAGACTATGGCGAGCTGTTCCATGCCGTCAAGTGGCAATCGTGCACTGCTTTCGTCATCCAGCAACCTTGCGCTGGGAAAACGCCTACACGACAGTCAGCCAAATAATGCTATTTCGTCAGATTTTTCCTGACCACTTGCGTGAATTTTAACGGTGGGCTAAACATTGAGGATTGGCGACAGGCCACGCGCTAGAGCCTTGACAGGGATGTGTCGGTAAATTTTCTGCTATTGACCTCGTCTACTGTTCAAGAAGCCTTCATTTTTCAGTCATGAGGGCGCTTTAGGGTGGAGATCGCAGCAGTGATCAGTCGCTGAAACGACCCGCAAACACGACTCCCGAAGCAACAGAGAACAGCCACGAGGGCTTGAGTGATGGACGATTACCAAGAAGAACTGCTGGAGTATCAGGCCTACGAACTCGACCCCGTCGAGCCCGCTGATGACGCAACCGAGCTTTAAGCCTGCGTGGGTGAATGCGTCAGACTGAATGACGCTGGCTGCGGCGGAACTCTCCCGGCGTCTGTCCGTTCCAGCGTTTGAAGGCGCGTTGAAAAGCCTCGGCCGACGCAAAACCCAACAGATAAGCAATCTCTCCGAACGCCAGTTCGGTATCCCTTATATAAGTCATCGCAAGATCCCGGCGCGTGTCGTTGAGGATCGCGCGAAAGCGTGTACCTTCTTCCGCCAGCTTGCGGCGCAACGTCCAGCTCGGCAGCTTCAGCCGGGCGGCGACTTCTTGCAGATCCGGCTCGCGCCCGCCATTCAACAGCGGCCCCAGCATCTGGGTGATTCGCTCGCGCAGCCCGCGCGTTCGCGTGAGTTGCTCCAGTTCGCGCTCGCACACGTGCAGCAGATGCCGCCAGGTGCTCGGCACATGATCCGGATTGCGCAGCCCGAGTTCGCGCAGGCCCAGGCGCAGTTGATTGGCGCCGGCGGCAAAGCTCACCGGCTGTTCGCTGAGGCCCGCATAATCCGCCGCATAGGTGGGCGCTTCGAATTCGATCTCCAGGCGCTCGGCCTGCAATGCGCTGCCCGACAGCGTGGAAAGCTGCTGCAGCCAGCCACTCAGGATCGAATCCACCACAAACCGGTTGTAACCGTTGTACGGGCTGATGGAATAGAAACGCAGCCAGGCGCCGGTGCTGTCTTCATGGAAACTGGACTGCCCTCGATAATTGGAGCCGTACAGGGGTTCGAAGCGGATCAGCGTGCGTGCGGCTTCGCGGACAGTCGGAGCCTGAGCGGCGGTGATGCCCGCCAGACCCGCCTGACTGAAATGGCTCAAGCGTCCCATGCGCAAACCCAGCCCCGCGTTGCCAGTCAACTCGATGGCGGCGTGACCCAGGCGCATGTAGCGCGGAATCGACAGCCGGGCACCGGGCTCGCTCAGCCGAGCAGCGTCCAGGCCGAACTGATCGAGCAGTGGCTGCGGGTCCTGGTCGAAGCTGCGAACGGCGTCGGCCAGGCTGTGAACGAAGCCGACTGACAGATCACCGAGACGGACCCGAGGCGTGTTCATCGGTCACAGCCACAGGTTGATCAAGCGGGCGCCATGCCCGGGTCGGGCTCCCTTGGGCGCTGCGGTGATGGACTGTTCGGCGATGCTTTGCCCGCCACGTGTGGCGAAACTGTGTCCGGCGACACCTTGATCCCAGAACTGCCCTCGCATGAACACACTGATGCCCGCTTTTGCCGTGCTGGCAGGTGTGAGCGCCAGCCGACGCCAGGCTTCGCCTTCGGTCAGCGGCTTCGGACCCAGGTCCAGATGAGCCGCTCGCGGATTATGTTTTTCCCCATGCCAGGGGCGCGACCAGCTGCTGCTGCCCGCGACGAACGCAGGCACGGCAATCAGCTCGGCACCGCTGTCGTTGAGGCGTGCGTAGTTGTCCGGATACCAGCTGTCACTGCCGATGAGAACGGCCAGCCGACCGGCCGGGGTGTCGATCACGCGCAGCGGGGCGTCCTTGCCGGGGCGGATATAGCCCCGCTGATAACCGCTGGGAAACAGCTGCCGTTGCGGCTGGCCGAGGGGCACGCCGTCGCGACCGAACACCAGACTGCTGTTATACAGCGCGCCATGGCCGGCCTTCAGTTGCCCATTGTTAACCTGCGGGCTGGGCAGGACGATCGAGCCGGCGACCAGCGTGACGCCGAATTCTCGGGCAAGACCGCCGAACACGTCCTGATAATCCTGCGCCATGCTGTTCGCCTTCATGCGCAGGTGCGCGTCTTGCAGTCGGTCGCGTCCTCGTGCATGGAACATCGCGTCGACGAACAGCAGCGGATTGCTGAAGGCCAGCCAGTTCAACGCCTCCTCCAGCGTGGTCGCCTGATAGAACTGGGATTTCTCGTTGATCGCGAACAGCCAGGTGCCGACGTGCTCGGGCAGCACCACGATGGTTTTGTCGTTGATCAGCCCGTGCTCGCGGGCTTGCTCAAGGTACGCCGCCAGCTTGCGGTGCAGACGCTTGACGCTTGAGTAATCGGACGGGAACAGTTCGGGCTGGATGCCCAGCAAGTTACCGCGCTCACCGGGCTGGCCGTCGTTGATCACCAGCTGGATGCGCAAGTCCGCCAGGTAATGCCCGACATGCCGCTTGCTGGTCCACAAGCCGTAGCTGACAAGAAGGACCACCAGCACGGTTGCGGTGAGTGAGCCGAGAACTTTGCGCATGAAGAAACGAGAGCTGCCTTTGACGACGCGTGGGTGGCACTGGGGTGTGCGAAGGCTACGGCAAACAGGGGCTTATAGAAAGGTTTTGCTGGGTATTCGGGCGTGCAGGCGGGAGCGAGGAGAGAAGGCTGTGCGGTCTGGCGACCTGACGCCGGCGTGGCATGGAACGACACGCCGAGACCGCAGCCGTCGTGTACGGCTGCGGTCCATGTACGGTATTGCGCCGTTACAGACGGAAGCGGCTTACCAGCGTATTGAACGAGACTGCCAGGCTCGACAGTTCCTGAGTCGACGCGTTGGTCTGATGCGCACCCGCTGCGGTCTGGGTCGACAAGTCCTGGATGTTGACCAGGTTGCGGTCGACTTCGCGGGCGACGTTGGCTTGCTCTTCCGACGCGGTGGCGATGACCAGATTGCGGTCGTTGATCTGTGCGATGCCGTCGGCGATCAGCTCCAGCGCCTGGCCGGTTGCCTGCGCCAGCGCTTGGGTGTCGGTGACCAGCGACTGGCTTTTGCCCATCGCGCCCACGGCCTGATCGGCGCTGGTCTGCACGCTGTTGATCATGCCTTCGATTTCACCGGTGGACGCCTGAGTGCGGGCGGCCAGCGCGCGAACTTCATCGGCAACCACCGCAAAGCCACGGCCTTGCTCGCCAGCCCGCGCGGCTTCGATGGCGGCGTTCAGGGCCAGCAGGTTGGTCTGCTCGGCGATGCCACGGATCACGTCCAGCACTTTGCCGATGTCGCGCACCTGCACGGCCAGGTCCTTGACCATGGTGGTGGACGCGGCAATTTCCGTGGTCGCGCTGTTGATCGCCGACACCGCATTGCGCGCCTGATCGCGACCGTTGCTGGCTTGCAGGCTGGTGGCTTTCGAGGCTTCGGATGTCGAGACGGCGTTGCGGGCGACCTCTTCCACGGCGGAAGTCATTTCCGTCACGGCGGTGGCGGCCTGCTGGATTTCGTCGTTCTGGCGCAGCAGCCCGCGACTGCCGTTGTCGGTCACGGCGGTCAGCTCTTCCGCCGCTGAAGCCAGCTGGTCCGACGCGCTGGCGATCTGTTGAATGGTGGATTTCAGGCTGCTTTGCATCTCCGCCAGCGCGGTCAGCAGTTGGCCGGCTTCGTCGCGCCCGGTGCTGACGATGTGCTGAGTCAGGTCGCCTTGCGCGATGCGTCGGGCGCTCGCCACCGCGCTGGCGATAGGGCGGCTGATCAGACGGCTGATGAACAGACCCAGAACGATGGCCGCGATGAACGCCAGGGTGATGCCGATGTATAGCGAGGTCTTGGCCGACGATTCCAGCTGGCCCGCCGCTTCGGCGCCTTCCCCGACCTGACGGTCATTGGAGTCGACCATGACGGTCAATTCGTCCATCACCACGCGGTAGGTTTTCTGCAGGTCACCGAGCAGCAGGTTGCGACCATTTTCCAGATCACCGGCCCTCATGAGCCCGACGTACTTCTGCACCATGGCCTGATACACCGGCCAGTCCCGCTCCATTTTGTCACCCGCGGCGCGTTCATCGTCTGCCAGCGGCGTCTTGCGATAATCGGCGAAGGCCTTTTCGCTGGCCAGCTGGTTGGCGTTCATCGACGCAATGTATTCGTCCTTCACGCTTTGCGGCAGGCCGGCTGCGGTGGCGATGTACAAGCGGTACAGGTCACGGCTCTGGCCGACGGCCTTGGTTTTTGTCTGGGCGGTATTGGCTACCGAGACAAGGTTGTTTTCAAACACCGACTTCAGGCTTCCCGAAAGTGCGCTGACCCCCCGACTTCCCAATACGCCGACCCCCAGCGTGATGAATGCGCACAGCGCAAAGGCTGTAATCAATTTAGTGGAGAGTTTTGCATCATTGATCCAGCTCATGGGGCATCCTGCTGACGGAGTTTCAAAGGGGGAATTTCGCCGTTACCAAGAAAGGTTGGGCGAGTTGTCGTATGTCTATCGGCGGGTTTGTCTACAGCTATAGGGTTACGGGATGTTTCTTTGAGAAAAGGCTCTGGCTCTGACGTTTCAGCGTGATATGGAATGCTGCTCGGTGGCTCTGTTCAGGCGCTCGACGCCGCGTATCGCTGGGCAGGGAGCCCGATTTGTGGGGGTATTTTCGGCATAAGTAACGAGAATTCGAGACCCGCGACGAAATAAGCGCACAAACGTTCCTAAATCACTCACGCTCTGTAACAGAAAACCTCATATCCTCACTTCGATTTTCACACTGCACTGAGGGCGCTTGTTGAGAATCATCCTCAAAGCGCCGTGCTAGAGCCTTCGATCAAAAAAATAAAAGATGGCACATAGCCTTTTTTGTTTGTTGCTTAATGTTACATTCTGTGAAATATTCGTGAAAATTCATACGACATCGTACTTCTTGACCTGCACCCAGTGAGGTCAGGCGTCCGCGTGTTCGCATGTTTCCAGATCCTTGAAAAAACAGAGAACGCAGTTTCCTGGGGTTGAACTCATGTCGCGTCGCATTGATAAGGGAAAAAGCATGGGGTATGCCTTTGCAGGATTGTTCACACTGATGATCGCCGCGGCGGGTCCAGCCTTCGGCGAGGAGCTTGAAAGCAGCGCTTCGGCGGGCAAACGTCTGGCGGTTGCGGCTGACTGCGTGGCGTGCCATACCGCGCCGGGCGGCAAGGCGTTCGCGGGCGGCTATCCGCTCAGTTCGCCGATGGGCATCATCTACTCGACCAACATCACGCCTTCGAAAACCGCGGGTATCGGCAACTACACCGCCGACCAGTTCGCGCGTGCGGTGCGTGATGGCGTAACGGCCGATGGCACGCATCTGTACCCGGCCATGCCGTACACCTCGTATTCGAAAATGACCGACAGCGATATCGCGGCCCTCTACGACTACTTCATGAAAGAAGTGGAGCCGGTGGACACGCCGACCCGGAAAACCTCGCTGGATTTCCCGTTCAACATCCGCGCCTCGATGATCGGCTGGAACGCGTTGTTTCACAGTGACAAACGCTTCACGCCGGATCCGGCCAAATCCGCAGAGGTCAACCGCGGCGATTACCTGGTCAACGGGCTGGCGCACTGCGACACCTGCCACACCCCGCGCAACGTGCTGATGGCGGCCGACAACAGCAAGGCGCTGGCGGGCGGCGCATTGGGCAGTTGGTACGCGCCGAACATCACCTCCGACAAAGTCAGTGGCATTGGCGCCTGGTCGAGCGACGAGATCGTGGCGTACTTGCGCACCGGGCACGTCGAAGGCAAGGCTCAGGCCGCCGGTCCCATGGCCGAGGCGGTTGAAAACAGCCTGCAGCACCTCAGTGATACCGACCTCAAAGCCATCGCGGCGTACCTGTTGCAGACCCAGCCGGTCAAGACGGGCGAAGCGAAGGCGCGCCATGAATTCGGCCAGGCATCGACTGACGAACTGACCCTGCGCGGCGGTAAACCTGAGGACAATCCAGGCTGGCACATCTTCAGCGGCACCTGCGCCAACTGCCATCAGGCCGATGGTCAAGGCAACAAGGAATACCCGTCGCTGTTTCACAACACCGCGACCAGCCGCAGCGACAACCTGATCGCCGCCATCGTGTATGGCGTGCACCGCGAAGTCGACGGCGTGGCGATCGACATGCCTGCCTTCGGCCCAGACGCACTGTTCACGGATCGCCTCAACGATCAGCAGATCGCCGACGTCAGCAACTACGTGCTGTCGCGTTACGGCAATGCCGAGCAAACCGTAACGGCCGCCGACGTTGCGCTGGCCCGTGAAGGCGGCCCGAAAGCGCCGCTCGCCGTGCTCGCCAAGTTCACCATCCCGGCCATCATCCTCGTCTGCGTGCTGATCGGCCTGGTCGTGATGGCGTTGATCTCCCGCCGTCGCAAGGGGGCTTGAGTAATGGACAGTTCAATGACGCAAAAAAATGTATCGGTTCAAGACCTGGGCTCGGCGGGCGTCTCGCGCCGCAACCTGCTGCGAGGCTCGATCACGTTGGGCCTGGCGGCGCTGGTTGGCAGCGTGATGCCATGGCAGTCGGTGATGGCCGCTGAGGTTTCCAACGACGATTTCATCGCCCTGTCGCAGTTTCTGGTGAGTCGCCCGGTGAACGCCGTGCTGGCCTCGCGTTACTACGCAGCGCTGGACAAGCGTGCGCCCAATTTTTCGACCAACGTCATCGCTCTCAAGCAGCTGATCGGCGCCCAGGGCTACAAGCACGTCGATGAATATCTGGCCCAGGCCAATGCCGATGCTTCGCTGAAAGCCACGGCCACCAGCATCATTTCCGCCTGGTATCTGGGCATTGTCGGCGAGCCTGCCGATGCCGAACTGATCAGCTACTCGCTGGCCATGATGTACCAGCCTACCCACGGCATTCTCGCCATCCCCACTTACGGTGGCGGCCCTGCTTCGTGGGGCGCCAAACCAGCAGCTATTCAGGATTCGAAAGTATGAGCAGCGATCAATTCGATGCCGACGTGGTCATCATCGGCTCCGGCGTCATGGGCGGCCTGATCGCCACTGGCCTGGCCAAAGCGGGCAAGTCGGTCATCGTGCTCGAGGCTGGCCCTCGGGTGAACCGTCGTGATGTCGTGGAAACGTTCCGCAATGCCCCGGTCAAGTTGTCGCTGGCCAACGCCAAGCTGCAAGGCGCCGGTTCCCCTTACCCGAGCATGCCCCACGCGCCATCCACGTATGGCGACTACCTGCAGCAGGTCGGTCCGGTCAAATACAACACCTCGTACCTGCGTGTGGTCGGCGGCACCACCTGGCACTTCGGTTCTTCGTTGTGGCGCATGCTGCCGAACGATTTCCGCCTCAAATCGCTGTATGGCCGTGGCCGTGACTGGCCGATCAGTTATGACGAGCTGGAGCCTTTCTACGCCCGCGCCGAAACCGAGCTGGGCGTGTCCGGCGTCGACGGTCAGGACGAGAGCGGGCAGGGCGGTCAAGCCTACCCGCCGCGCTCGATTCCGTACCCGATGGAAGGCCTCAAGCCGAGCTACATGTTCAAGCGCCTGTCGGAGCTTTTGAGCAAAGGCGGTTACAACCCGATTCTGGAGCCCAACGGCCGCGCCACGCGCCCTTACGGCAAGCGCCCGCCGTGTGCCGGCAACAACAACTGCAACCCGGTGTGTCCGATTGCCGCCAAGTATGATGGCTCGATGCACATCGACGAAGCCGAGCGTCATGGTGCCAAAGTGCTCGAGAACTCGGTGGTTTACAAAATCGAGGCCGGTGACGATGGCAAGATCACCTCGATCTGGTACATGCGCCCGGACAAGTCGCAGCACAAGCTGACCGCCCGTTACTTCGTGCTTGCCGCTTACGGTATCGAATCGCCGAAACTGCTGCTGATGTCGACGTCGGAAAAATACCCGAACGGCATTGCCAACTCCTCTGATCAGGTCGGCCGCAATCTGATGGACCACACCGGCATCAGCATGAACGTCATGGCCAAGGAAGACATGTGGCCGGGCGAAGGTCCGACTCAGTTGCTGGTTTATTTGAACAGTCGCGACGGCGAGTTCCGCAAGGACTTCCCAAGCTACAAGATCAAGGTGCGCAACACGGTGCCGACCTCGCAGATCACCTCCAATCTGATCGCGAAGGGCGTTCTAGGCTCCAAACTCGATGAGCAGATTCGTCTGCAATCGGCGCGTTCGCTGAACTGGGCGGTGGATTTCGAAACCTTGCCGCTGCCGGAAAACCGCGTCACGCCGAGCAAGACCAAGTTCGATGCGATCGGGCTGCCGGTCCCGGAAATCTACTACAGCGTTCCGGACTACTGGCATGCTGGCAAAGAGAAAGCGCTGGAGGACTTCAAACAGTTCGCCAAGCTGCTCGACGCCGATATCCTGAGCACGGACACCGGCTTCCAGAACCGTCAGCACATCATGGGCACGACCATCATGGGTGACGATCCGAAGGATTCGGTGGTCGACCGCGATTGCCGTACCCATGACCACCCGAACCTGTTCATCGCCGGCACCAGCGTCATGCCGTCGTCGTCGTGCGTCAACCCGACGCTGACGGGCGCTGCGTTGAGCATTCGCATCGCCGACGTGCTGGTGGGCGAAGTCTGATAAGGCAACATCGCCGGGCACCTTGCGTGAGCTTCATGCGAGGTGCCCGGCCCTTTCGATGTGCCTCCTCCGCGAACGCCACGTTTGCGGTTCGCCTAGCGGCTATCAATTTGCCTTGAGCTCACCCGACCAATGATTTCAGCTCGCCGCGCAATGCCCCGCGCAGGGTTCTGAACGCCATCGCCAGCAACAGTGCCGTCACCCCGATCAGCAAGACAATCGCCACGCCGTGGGTGAACAGGTTCGGTGTGCTCGCGGCATACCGCAGCGCGCAGACCGACGCCGCCGCCAGCGGAAAACTCACGGCCCACCAGGACAGGCGGAACGGGCAACTCGTCGCCAGATGACGCAAGCGACCCGCCAGTACCGTGAGCAGGAAAACCGTCAGCATGTAGAGCGCACTGGCGAACCGATCGACGGTGCCGACCACCGTCACGTAAGCCGAGAAACCCACGGCGAACGGTGCCAGCAGAATCATCAGCGATGCCTGCAATGCAGTGCCGAGAGGTTCTTCGAACATCAGCCGCGCCATGACCAGCGTGAACAGCGGGATCGCGAAAAACAGGCCCAGCGCCAGGGAAAACATCAGCAGTTCGTCCAGTCCCTGCATGTTCAGGGCCGGCACGGCCAGTGGAATGTCGATCAGGCCCACCACCGGCACGATCCAGGCCGGGGTCGCGTGGGTGGGTTGCTGGCGTCGTCCCAGCCAGCGCGAGACGATGACCCAGGCGAACACGATCATCCCGAACGTGCCGATCATCCAGATCCCTTGCGCCAGTTTCAGGCTGTAATCGGCGACCGGAATCGGGATCAGCAGCAGGCTGATGAACAGGGTGCCAAACAGATTGCCTGCCACCGGGTGCTCGAATTCGGCCTTCACTGCCTTGAAGCCTGTGGTCGCCTTCAGTGCATAACCTGCGCTCATCAGGACGAACGCCAGGATTGCCACGACGCCGATGATTCTGCCCACCCATGAAGGCACGCCGTAGAGGTCGTGGGCCAGTTTCCAGGCGGAAGACAAGCCGGTGAGGCCCATCACCGACCCGAACAGCGCCACCGGCAGGTAGGTCAGCTTGCCCTCGTTTGCAACGACGGTGGCAGTCGGCTGCGCACCGTACGCGCGAACGTCTTGATCGGTGAAGGCAGGATCCTTGCGGCCTGGCGCGTTGAGCGTGTCGACGGATCGGGTTGTCGCATCGGTCGTTGTGTCCAAGGGCGTTCACCTGAGTGGAAGTGGCAGAGGGCGAGCGGGTCGGGCGCTGTGCAGGATGTTCGAACAGTCACGCTGTGCAAACTACTCGCACGCCCTCGTAATTGAAGCCATACGATGGTGTAGGCGCGCGGTGGCCACGTGCTGAGGCGGCCGTTCAACGCGCAGGTTTTCAGGCTGACGGGCCTTGCGCTCATACTTTCGTGTGGGTCGGCTAACTCCATGGATGATGGATGAACGGCACGTGGCGCGCTTAATCTGCAGCTCGCTCAAATGCAGTGACCCTGCGGCGCCCGACAGTGACCGCCGCGTCGCTGATTGCCCCTCAAGGCTGGATTCCCTACGAGTGTTTGCGATGACCGACGACAACATCTTTTCGAATGGTCTTACCCGGCGTGCCGTGATGATCAGCACCCTCGGCGTCGCGGCCGCCGCCGCTTTGCCGCTGCCTCTCTTCGCACAGTCAAGCCAGTCCGCTGGCACCTCACCTTCTGAAAAAGGCCCGATGCGCATGGACACCATTACTACCAAAGACGGCACCCGGATTTTCTACAAGGACTGGGGCAGCGGTCAGCCGATCGTCTTTCACCACGGCTGGCCACTGAGCGCCGACGATTGGGACGCACAGATGCTGTTCTTCGTCTCCAAGGGCTATCGCGTCATCGCTCACGACCGTCGCGGGCACGGGCGTTCCTCGCAGACCGCCACGGGCAACGAAATGGACACGTATGCCGCCGATGTCGCCGAACTCGCCGCGCACTTGAACCTGAAGAACGCCGTGCATATCGGTCACTCGACCGGCGGTGGCGAAGTGGCGCGCTATGTCGCCAAATACGGGAAAGACGGGCGTGTGGCCAAAGCGGTGCTGATCGGCGCGGTGCCCCCCATCATGCTGAAGACCGAAAAGAACCCGGGCGGTCTGCCGATGGACGTGTTCGACGGTTTCCGCGCGGCGTTGGCGGGCAATCGTGCGCAGTTCTATCGCGATGTGCCGTCGGGCCCGTTCTACGGTTTCAACCGTCCGGGCGTCCAGACCCTCGACGGTGTCGTCGACAACTGGTGGCGTCAGGGCATGATCGGCGGCGCGAAAGCGCAGTACGACTGCATCAAGGCGTTCTCCGAAACCGACTTCACCGAAGACCTGAAGGCCATCAATGTTCCGGTGCTGGTGCTGCATGGCGAAGATGACCAGATCGTGCCGATTGCCGACTCGGCTCTCCTGGCGATCAAACTGCTGAAAAAGGGCACGCTGAAAACCTATCCGGGCTATCCCCATGGCATGGCGACCACGCATGCCGACGTCATCAACAAGGATTTGCTGGCCTTCGTCCAGGGCTGATTCGTTTTACGCTGCGGGCGCACACGCGCCCAACGCACCTGCCTTATCGCAGCCTGGCTGCGTCCTCGTTCTACCTCTCCGATTTCTGCTGTTCATTACGATCATCAAGTTGTCACTTTCGGTCATTGAGCGTGACCGGGGGGCTGTTTACTGTTTGCGTCATGAACAGGGCTATAGTTCAAGTCCCTGAAGCAATCGACGAGTGCAGTAGACGCTCGCGCCCCCGTGATGACGCTCGATGGAGTTTTGTATGGCCGCTGCTCACTACCCGCATTTGCTGGCTCCCCTGGACCTGGGTTTCACCACGCTGCGCAACCGCACCCTGATGGGTTCCATGCACACCGGGCTTGAAGAAAAACCCGGCGGATTCGAGCGCATGGCGGCCTACTTCGCCGAGCGCGCCCGCGGTGGTGTCGGCCTGATGGTCACCGGGGGCATCGCGCCGAACGACGAGGGCGGTGTGTATTCCGGCGCGGCCAAGCTGACGACGTCCGAGGAGGCCGATCATCATCGCATCGTGACCAAGGCGGTGCACGAGGCGGGCGGCAAGATCTGCATGCAGATCCTTCACGCCGGGCGTTATGCCTACAGCCCCAGGCAGGTTGCGCCGAGTGCGATTCAGGCACCGATCAACCCGTTCAAGCCCAAAGAGCTGGATGAAGAGGGGATCGAGAAGCAGATTCAGGACTTCGTTCACTGCGCGACGCTGGCGCAGACTGCCGAGTATGACGGCGTCGAGATCATGGGGTCGGAAGGCTATTTCATTAACCAGTTTCTCGTCGCCCACACCAACCATCGCACGGACCGCTGGGGCGGCAGTTACGAGAACCGCATGCGTCTGCCGGTGGAAATCGTGCGTCGGGTGCGCGAGGCCGTCGGCGCTAACTTCATCATCATCTATCGCTTGTCGATGCTTGACCTGATTGAAGGCGGCAGCAGTTGGGAGGAGGTCGTGCAACTGGCCAAGGCGATCGAGGAGGCCGGGGCGACGCTGATCAACACCGGCATCGGCTGGCACGAAGCGCGGATTCCGACCATCGCCACCAAGGTGCCGCGCGCGGCGTTCGTCAAGGTCACGGCGAAAATGCGCGGTTCGGTGTCGATCCCGCTGATCACCACCAACCGCATCAATACGCCGGAGGTCGCCGAACAAGTGCTGGCCGAAGGCGATGCTGACATGGTGTCGATGGCGCGGCCTTTCCTGGCTGACCCTGACTTCGTCAACAAGGCGGCCGCCGGACGAGGCGATGAGATCAACACCTGCATCGGTTGCAACCAGGCCTGTCTGGACCACACGTTCGGCGGCAAGCTCACCAGTTGCCTGGTCAACCCTCGGGCGTGCCACGAGACCGAGCTCAATTATCTGCCCGTCACGCAGGTCAGAAAAATCGCCGTGATCGGTGCAGGCCCCGCTGGGCTCGCGGCCGCGACCGTGGCCGCCGAGCGCGGTCATGAGGTGACGCTGTTCGATTCGGCGAGCGAAATCGGCGGGCAGTTCAACATTGCCAAGCGCATTCCGGGCAAGGAAGAATTTTACGAAACCCTGCGCTACTTCGGCCGCAAGCTGCAGACCACCGGGGTCGATGTGCGCCTGAACACGCGCGTGTCAGTGGACGATCTGGTCGGCAAGGGCTTCGATGAGGTGATTCTGGCGACGGGGATCGCGCCGCGTACACCGGCCATTCCCGGCATCGACAACGACAAAGTGCTCAGTTATCTCGACGTGATCCTGCAGCGCAAGCCGGTGGGCAAGGCGGTGGCGGTGATCGGTGCAGGCGGTATCGGCTTCGATGTGTCCGAATTTCTGGTGCACCAGGGCGTCGCCACCAGTCTGGATCGCGACGGATTCTGGGACGAGTGGGGCATCGATGGCGCACTGTCGGCCCGCGGCGGCGTTGCAGGCGTCAAACCCCATCCCCATGCGCCGGCGCGTCAAGTATTTCTGCTGCAGCGCAAGACCTCCAAAGTCGGCGACGGCCTGGGCAAGACCACTGGCTGGATTCACCGCACGGGCCTGAAGAATAAGCAGGTGCAAATGCTCAACAGCGTCGAGTACCTGAAGATCGACGACGCCGGTCTGCACATTCGCATCGGCGCGGAGGGCGAGGAAAAGCTGCTCGCGGTGGACAACATCGTCATCTGCGCCGGCCAGGATCCACTGCGCGAGCTGCACGACGGGTTGGCGGCGGCGGGGCAGAGCGTGCACCTCATCGGCGGCGCCGACGTGGCCGCAGAACTCGACGCCAAGCGTGCCATCAATCAGGGATCGCGACTGGCGGCGCAGCTGTAAGGGTTTGGATGGCTGTGAAGATGCATTGACCGGAATACAGTCATCGCGAGCAAGCTCGCTCCTACAGGATCTGGGTCTGCCCGGAGAACTCGGGAATGCCCGCAGATCCCTGTGGGAGTGAGCTTGCTCACGAAAAGGCCGGTACGTCCGCTGCACATGCAATGACCGGAATACAGTCATCGCGCGCAAGCTCACCCCTACCGAATTTGTGTCTGGCCGGAGAATTCGGGAATGCCTGCAGACCCCTGTAGGAGTGAGCTTGCTCGCGAAAAGGCCGGTACGTCCGCTGCACATGCAATGACCGGAATATAGTCATCGCGAGCAAGCTCGCTCCTACCGAATTTGTGTCTGGCCGGAGAATTCGGGAATGCCCGGAGATCCCTGTAGGAGTGAGCTTGCTCGCGAAGAGGCCGGTACGCCCGCTGCACATGCATTGACCGGAATACAGTCATCGCGAGCAAGCTCACTCCTACAGGTTCAGCGGTGGCATTTGGGTTGTGGTGCAGCCAGGCAGGTTAGACTTTGTCGTCTTTGTCTGAAGTACCACGCCATGCTGCCTGATGCTCCGCTGCACCGCCTTGATCTTGACTGGCTCCACGAGTCCGGCGTCGACGTCGCCATTCTGCGACTGGATCTGATCGACCCGCTCATCAGCGGCAACAAATGGTTCAAGCTCAAGCATCACCTGCGCGCTGCGAATGATGCCGGGGCCGAGGGTGTGATCAGCCTTGGCGGGGCGCACTCCAACCATCTTCATGCGCTGGCGGCGGCCGGCAAGCGTTTCGGTTTCGCCACCGTCGGCCTGTTGCGCGGTCACCCCGTCGAAACCCCCACGGTCCTGGATCTGCACGCCTTCGGCATGGAGCTGCACTGGCTCGGGTATGCCGGGTATCGCGCGCGTCACGAAGCGGATTTCTGGCTGCCCTGGCGCCAGCGATACCCGCAGCTTCACCCGATTCCTGAGGGCGGAGGCGGGATGGATGGCGCTTCGGGCTGTGCCGACATCGTGGTTCAGGCGCGTCGCCAGCTTGGCCATATCGGATGGGACGATTACGACGGTTGGTGGCTGGCCTGCGGCACCGGGACGACCCTGGCCGGCCTGGTGCTGGCGGAAGCGCAGGGACGCAAGGCCTACGGCGCGATGGCGGTGCCCGAGGGGCATGGCGTCGCGCAAAACATTCAGCAGATTCTCGGGTCCTCGATGGATCGGGCCTACGAGTTACTCGACGCAAGCCGAGGCGGCTTCGCCAGAACCGATCCGGAATTGCTGACGTTCATCGCCGAATGTGAGTCGCAAAGCGGCATTCCCTTCGAGCCGTTGTACACCGGCAAAGCGTTGCTGGCGCTGCGGCAGGCCGTTGAAGCGGGGCGACTGGCTCACGGTTCGAGACTGATCTTCGTGCACACCGGCGGCCTCCAGGGCAAACGAGGGTTCACGGGCGAGAGCCGGCGCTGATACCACCATCCACGCCCGCTGATGCCACACATTCAGCCGCCGAACGTGGAACATCCGCCGCACCTGCGCCGGCTCCACGATCACATCGCCCAAGAATTCACTTCATCACCTTTTTCGCCCGACGATAAAGCGTCCACGTCCATCCCACCTCCGCTGGCACGAATCCTGCGGAACAGACACCTCCACAGGTCGGTCCTGAGTACGTCGGCGACTCTTCTGGAGTAAGGCGACTCAGGCGCTGTATCGATAATCGGATTTTCTCCTACGCGCGCCGAGGTATGCATGACAACTCCAGCCATCGAGCAGGTCGACCCTGCCACTTTGAGAAAAGTCATCGTTGCGGCCGCCATCGGCAATTTCGTCGAATGGTTCGATTTCGCGGTCTACGGCTTTCTCGCCACCACCATTGCCCAACAGTTTTTCCCCAGCGGCGATGCCAGCGCCGCGTTGCTGAAAACCTTCGCGGTGTTCGCCGTGGCCTTCGCCTTCCGGCCGCTGGGCGGTGTGTTCTTCGGCATGCTGGGCGACAAGATCGGCCGCAAACGCACGCTGGCGTTCACCATCCTGCTGATGGCCGGGGCCACCACAATCATCGGCTTGTTGCCCACGTATGCCGCAATCGGCGTAATGGCGCCGATCCTGCTGACGATCATCCGCTGCGCCCAAGGCTTCTCCGCGGGTGGCGAATATGCGGGCGCCTGCGCCTACCTCATGGAACACGCCCCGCGCACCCAGCGCGCGTGGTACGGCAGCTTCGTCCCGGTTTCGACTTTTTCCGCATTCGCTGCCGCGGCCATCATTGCCTACGCACTCGAAGCTTCGCTGTCTGCCGAGGCCATGAGCAGTTGGGGCTGGCGCCTGCCGTTTCTGATCGCCGCGCCACTGGGGCTGGTTGGCCTGTATCTGCGCTGGAAACTGGATGAGACGCCGGCCTTTCAGGCGGTGACGCAAGAACATGCCGTCGCCCACTCGCCGCTTAAGGAGACCCTGCGCAACCACGGCGCGGCGATCTGTTGCCTGGGCGCGTTCGTGTCGCTGACCGCGCTGTCGTTCTACATGTTCACGACTTACTTCGCGACCTACCTGCAAGTCGCCGGAGGCCTCAGCCGTGCGACGGCCTTGCTGGTTTCCCTGATCGCATTACTGTTTGCGGCAGCGATCTGCCCGCTGGCGGGGGCGTTTTCCGACAAGGTGGGGCGACGCAAGACACTGATCAGCACCTGCGTCCTGCTGATCGTGGTCGTTTATCCGTCCTTCCTGATGGCGAGTTCCGGCTCCTTCATCGCCTCGATCATCGGCGTCATGCTGCTGGCGGTAGGCGCCGTATTGTGTGGCGTGGTGACGGCTGCGTTGCTGTCGGAGACTTTTCCTACACGTACTCGCTACACCGCCTCGGCGATTACCTACAACATGGCGTACACCATCTTCGGTGGCACAGCGCCCTTGATGGCGACGTGGTTGATCGGCGTGACCGGCAGCAATCTGTCTCCCGCGTTCTACCTGATCGTCGTGTCGCTGCTTGCGCTGGCAGGCGGCTTGGCATTGCCGGAAACCTCGAAGGTTTCGCTGCATGACGTTGAGGGCTCGTTGCTGCCCAAAGCGGCATTGCAGCCTGCCGCGTGATTGGACGGAGCTGACCGGCGCGCGTTTGCCCGCGCGCCGGTCAGCCTCGTGGTATTCGATGGCGCAGAGGGCGTGCATCACGGCACGTCTGCGCCTTTGAAAACGTGTCGCGGTCGGCATCGGCGCAACAAAAAATGGCACCGGCGCCCCAAAAAATGGCACATTGGCGACCCCTTGTGCCGCTGACATCTTCTGTAATGACCATGCGCGCGGCACATCAATCGTTCGATGGATGAACCCTGATGGCCGTCACCAGCCCTTCGACTGCGACCACTGCAACGCCCCAGTCCAGCCCTCTGGTGCTGCGCATCATCGGCGCCGTGGCGCTGGCGCATCTGCTCAATGACTTGATCCAGTCGATTCTGCCGTCGGTCTACCCGATGCTCAAAGCCAGCTATGGCCTGAGTTTCACCCAAGTCGGGCTGATTACCCTGACCTTCCAGATCACGGCGTCCCTGTTACAGCCGTGGGTCGGTTATTACACCGATCGCCACCCCAATCCGCTGGTGCTGCCCGTCGGATCTCTGTGCATTCTGGCGGGCGTGCTGATGCTGGCGACGGTAGGAAGCTTCCCGCTGATCCTTCTGGCGGCGGGATTGATCGGCATCGGCTCTTCGACCTTTCATCCCGAAGCATCACGTATCGCCCGACTGGCGTCCGGCGGACGCTTTGGCCTGGCGCAGTCGACTTTCCAGGTCGGTGGTAACAGCGGGTCTGCCATCGGGCCGTTGCTGGCGGCGGCGATCATCATCCCTTTCGGGCAAGGGCACATCGCCTGGTTCGGCCTGGTGGCGTTGTTTTCGGTGGGCCTGCTGTACGCGATCAGCCGCTGGTACAAGGCGCATCTGGCCTTGTTCAGGCTCAAGGCCGGTCACGCCGCGACCCACGGACTGTCGAAAGGGCGAGTGACGTCGGCGCTGGTGGTGCTGGCGCTTCTGGTGTTCTCCAAATACTTCTACATGGCCAGTTTCACCAGTTACTTCACCTTTTTCCTGATCGAAAAATTCCAGCTGAGCGTCGCCAGTTCGCAGCTGCACCTGTTCCTGTTCCTGGCAGCTGTGGCGGCGGGCACGTTTTTCGGCGGGCCGATCGGCGACAAGATCGGTCGTAAAGCGGTGATCTGGTTCTCGATCCTTGGCGTTGCGCCGTTCACCCTCGCGCTGCCGTACGCTGACCTGTTCTGGACCAGCGTCCTGAGCGTGATCATCGGCTTCATTCTGGCGTCGGCGTTTTCCGCCATTGTCGTGTATGCGCAGGAACTGGTGCCGGGGAACGTCGGCATGATCGCTGGCATCTTCTTCGGCCTGATGTTCGGCTTCGGCGGGATCGGCGCCGCGTTGCTCGGCCATCTCGCCGACCTGCACGGCATCGTCTACGTCTACACCCTGTGTTCGTTCCTGCCGCTGCTCGGCATCCTCGCGATCCTTCTGCCGAGTACCCGACATTGATCCTGATCGCCGGCCTGATTTTTCTCGTCACCATCACGCTGGTGATCTGGCAGCCGAAAGGGCTGGGTGTGGGCTGGAGCGCGACGTTCGGCGCAGTGCTGGCGCTGCTGGCCGGGGTGGTGCATCCGGCCGACATCGTGCAGGTGTGGCACATCATCTGGAACGCCACCGGCACGTTCATCGCGCTGATCATCATCAGCCTGTTGCTGGACGAAGCCGGCTTCTTCAACTGGGCGGCGTTGCATGTGGCGCGCTGGGGGCAGGGCAAGGGTCGTCGGCTGTTCTCGTTCATCGTGCTGCTCGGCGCCCTGGTTTCCGCGCTGTTCGCCAACGACGGCGCCGCGTTGATCCTCACGCCGATTGTCATGTCGATGCTGCTGGCACTGCGTTTTTCGCCGGCCACCACGCTGGCGTTCGTCATGGCCGCAGGGTTCATCGCCGACACCGCGAGCCTGCCGCTGGTGGTGTCGAATCTGGTCAACATCGTGTCCGCCGACTACTTCGGCATCGGTTTCAATCGCTACGCCTCGGTGATGGTGCCGGTCAATCTGGTCAGCGTGGCGGCGACGCTCGCGGTCTTGCTGTTGTTCTTTCGTCGCGACATTCCGGCCACGTTCGACGCCTCGCAACTGGCCGAGCCGTCCTCGGCGATTCACGACCGGGCCACGTTCATGACCGGCTGGTGGGTGTTGGGCATTCTGCTGGTGGGGTGCTTCGCCCTCGAGCCGCTGGGCATTCCGATCAGCGCCATCTCGGCGGTGTGCGCGGCGATCCTGCTGGGCGTGGCCGCCAGAGGTCATCAGATCTCGACGCGCAAGGTCATGAAAGGCGCGCCGTGGCAGATCGTGATTTTTTCGCTGGGCATGTACCTGGTCGTCTACGGCCTGCGCAATCAGGGCCTGACCACGTACCTTGCGACCTGGCTGGACCGCTTCGCCGAACACGGTCTGTGGGGCGCGGCGATGGGGACCGGCTTGCTCACGGCGTTGCTGTCTTCGGTGATGAACAACCTGCCGACGGTGTTGATCGGGCTGTTGTCCATCGATGCAAGCCACGCCCACGGCCCGCTGCAGGAAGCGATGATTTATGCCAACGTCATCGGCAGCGATCTGGGGCCGAAAATCACGCCTATCGGCAGCCTGGCGACGTTGTTGTGGCTGCACGTGCTGGCGCGCAAGGGCGTCAGCATCGGCTGGGGTTATTATTTCCGCGTCGGCATCGTGCTGACCCTGCCGGTGCTGTTGATCACCCTGGCGGCGCTGGTGCTGCGATTGAGTGTGTGACGTCGACAGCGTCGCACTGGGCAGGCCAGATGTCCGACACCAGAAACAGCCGCTCGGCTTCCAGCCAATGGCCGTCGGCGTGCTCGGTCAGGCGCACCAGTAACTGCGCTGGCGCCAGCGGATCGAGCCGTTCCAGCCACGCGTCGAACTGGCTGACGCTCCACGCTTCTTCGTACCGCGCCGGCGCCAGCCAGGCGGGACGCGGCAGCAGTTGCCAGCGCCCTTGCGCACGGCTGGCGGCAAAGCTGGCCCAGTCCTTTCGATGCACCCATTGTCCACGGGCGTGGTCTTCGGCGGCCTCATCGGGCGAGGCCGTGGTGACGGGCCAGGGATAAAACAGGTAGCCACCCAGCCACAGTTCGGCTTTCAGCCCCTCGGCGCTCGAGGGCTCGATGCCTGACGCCGTCAGCGCCTGGCGGCTTTCAGCGCGTGCGGAAATCGGCAACTGGTGGCTGTTCAGGTGCGCCAGCTTCAAGTCCAGCCGATCGTGAGAACCCGGCCCCAGCCAGTTTTCCGTGCGGTGGCCGTCAGCGTCTTCCTGGCCGAGGTAGAACTTGACCGCCAGTTCGACGTGATGAACACCTTCGCGATCACGCAGCAGCATGTCGAGCTCGCCCAGCGTATGGCCGGCGACGCGGATGGGCAGGTTGGCAGCGATCATCTCGACGCCTGGCGCATGCTCAATCGCGAATTGCCACAGTCGTTCGTAATACAGGCCCAGACGACGAATCGAGCTTTTCGCCAGCCAGTCCTGCAAGGCGCTGCTGTCGTCATCCAGTCGTTGCAGAAACGCCTCGAGCGCTTGCGGTTCCTCCACCCAGCCGCTGGCGCTCAGCGGGTGGCGCTGCGGCCATTCGGTGACGGCAAGCATGGGCGGTGACAGGATCACCCACGCCAGGTCACGCACCGCAGGCGTGCGCAATTGACGGGGCAGGGCGGTGAGGGTCGGAAATGGGGTCATCGGCTGAGGATAGCAGGACGCGTCCAGGTGGATTGTCAGGGGTGAATGCGAAACGTATTCAACACCTCATGCATTACCTCATGCATTCATCAGGCCGATCACGTTTGTTGGTTTGCCGCTGCCGACCCCTTCGCCCATAATCGCCTACTTTATAGACGTGCATCGAACCTGCGGGAGCCCCATGGAGCAATTTCGTAACATCGGCATCATTGGTCGCCTGGGCAGTTCCCAAGTGCTCGAGACCGTTCGCCGACTCAAGAAATTCCTGATATCGCGGCATCTGCACGTCATCCTCGAAGACACCATCGCTGAAGTGCTGCCCGGGCACGGGCTGCAGACGTCCTCGCGCAAGATGCTCGGCGAGGTCTGCGACATGGTCATCGTCGTCGGCGGTGATGGCAGCCTGCTCGGCGCCGCGCGTGCGCTGGCCAAACACAATGTGCCGGTGCTGGGGATCAACCGCGGCAGCCTGGGATTTCTCACCGACATTCGCCCCGATGAGCTGGAAGTGAAAGTCGCCGAGGTGCTGGACGGCCACTATCTGGTGGAAAACCGCTTCCTGCTGCAGGCCGAAGTCCGCCGTCATGGCGAGGCCATCGGTCAGGGCGACGCCCTCAATGACGTGGTGCTGCACCCTGGCAAGTCCACGCGCATGATCGAATTCGAGATCTACATCGACGGGCAGTTCGTCTGCAGCCAGAAGGCCGACGGGCTCATCGTCGCCACGCCCACCGGTTCGACCGCCTACGCGCTGTCGGCGGGCGGGCCGATCATGCACCCCAAGCTGGACGCCATCGTCATCGTGCCGATGTACCCGCACACGCTGTCGGGAAGGCCGATTGTCGTCGATGGAAACAGTGAGCTGAAAATCGTTGTCTCAAAGGACATGACGATTTACCCACAGGTTTCCTGCGATGGACAGAATCACTTCACCTGCGCGCCGGGTGACACCGTGACCGTGAAAAAGAAGCCCCAGAAGCTGCGACTCATTCACCCGCTCGATCACAATTATTACGAAGTCTGCCGGACCAAACTCGGTTGGGGCAGTCGGCTTGGCGGCGGGAGCGACTGATGCTCGATCCCGCGCGTAGCTACGATCTGATCGGTGACGTGCATGGATGTGCCCAGACCCTTGAGCACTTGCTCGACACCCTTGGTTACCGCTTTCAGGCTGGCGTCTGGCGCCACCCTGAACGCATCGCCCTGTTTCTGGGCGACATCATCGACCGCGGCCCTCGCATCCGCGAAGCGCTGCACATCGTTCACGACATGGTTGAGGCCGGCCAGGCGTTCTGCATCATGGGCAACCATGAATTCAACGCGCTGGGCTGGAGCACGCCGGCGCCGCCGGAAAGCGGCAAGCAGTTCGTGCGCGAACATACACCGCGTCATGCGCGCCTGCTGGGTGAAACGCTGGCTCAGTTCGAGCAGCATCCCGGTGACTGGAAAGATTTCCTGAAATGGTTCTACGAACTGCCGCTGTTCATCGACGCCGAGCGCTTTCGGCTGGTGCACGCGTGTTGGGACGCCAGTCTGATCGAGCCGCTGCGCAGTCGTCACGGCGACGGCCGGGTCGATCAGGCGTTCGTGCAGGCCTCGGCCATTCCGGGCAGCTTCGCCAGCGGGGTGTTCGACCGCCTGCTGCGCGGGACTGACATGCGCTTGCCCCATGGCATGACCTTGACCGGCGGCGATGGCCTGACCCGCGCCTCGTTCCGCACCAAGTTCTGGGAAGATGATCCGCAGACCTATGGTGACGTCGTGTTCCAGCCGGATGCGCTGCCGGAGCCTGTCGCGAAACGGCCGCTGTCGGACAGCGAAAAAAGCGCGTTGCTGCGTTATGGCGTCGACGAGCCGTTGCTGTTCGTCGGTCATTACTGGCGCAGCGGCGTGCCCGCGCCGATCCGTCCCAACCTGGCGTGCCTGGATTACAGCGCGGTGCTGTACGGCAAGCTGGTGGCGTACCGGCTGGACCAGGAAACCCGAATAGACCCGAACAAGTTCGTCTGGGTCGACGTCACTCGGCCGGAGACTGCCCGATGAATCCGGTTGCCGTATTACGTCTGCCGCTCAACACCGATCTGAGCGGTTTTGTCGAACTGCTCCGCCGCCTCAATGTGCCTCATCGGGTCAGTGAGGAAGCGGGAGAGCAGGTGCTCTGGGTGCCCGATGCGCCGCAACTGGCCGACGACGTTCGCCAGCTGTATCAGCAATACCCGCAGGGCGACCCGACTGCACAGTTGCCGCCCGGTCGGGAAGTGGTGGCATTGACCCGGCCAAGTCCGCTGGTTCAGGTCCGCAGCAGCCCGGTGACCAGCGTGATCTTGCTGCTGTGCCTGATCGTGGCGGGCGTGACGCTGCTGGGCGACAATTTCGAAGCGCTCAGCTGGCTGACCTTCAACGACTTCCGGGTCAGTGGCGACTACGTCATGTTCACGCCGGTTCAGGTGTCGCTGGCAGCGGGGCAATGGTGGCGCGTCGTGTCGCCGATGCTGATTCACTTCGGTCTCTTGCACCTGGTCATGAACGCGCTGTGGTTCTGGGAGCTGGGACGGCGCATCGAAATGCGTCAGGGCAGCTGGCAGTTGCTCGGTCTGACGCTGGCATTCGCCGCTTTTTCCAACTACGGCCAGTATTTCTGGAGCGGTCCGAGCCTGTTTGGCGGGTTGTCGGGCGTGCTTTACGCCCTGCTCGGTCACTGCTGGCTCTTTCAATGGCTGGCGCCAAACCCCATTTATCGTCTGCCGCGCGGTGTGCTGGTGATGATGCTGGGCTGGCTGGTGCTGTGCATGTCCGGCCTGATCAGCCTGCTCGGTTTCGGCGAAATCGCCAACGGTGCCCATGTCGGCGGACTGATCATCGGTTGTGCAACAGGTCTTGTGGGCGGTGCATTGGCCCGCCGTACACATTAAAATCGCCCGCTCAATTCTGGGAGAAACCCATGTCCTCGTTTGTAGAAATGATTGAAAACATCACCCCGGACATCTACGAGAGCCTGAAACTGGCCGTGGAAATCGGCAAGTGGTCCGATGGCCGCAAGCTGACTCAGGAACAACGTGAACTGTCGCTGCAGGCGCTCATCGCCTGGGAAGTGCGCAATGTGCCGGAGGACCAGCGCATTGGTTACATGGGGCCGCAGGAATGCGCCTCCAAATCCGCACCGGTGCCCAACATCCTGTTCAAATCGGACGCTATCCATTGATCGAGATTGGCCGCGGATCCGTTAATAAAATGTCGGCGCGTCTGGACGCCTCGAACGTGGAATACGCTTTTCGTCTGGGTGAGTCGGAAATTCCGGTCAACCCGCTGATCGGCAAGACTGTGCGGCTGGAGTATCTGGGCGCCATTCACTGCAGCCATTGCGGGCGTCGGACCAAGACCAGCTTCAGCCAGGGTTATTGCTACCCGTGCATGCAGAAGCTGGCGCAATGCGATGTCTGCATCATGAGCCCCGAGAAATGCCATCATGAACACGGCACATGCCGCGATCCTTCGTGGGGCCAGCAATTCTGCATGACTGACCATGTGGTCTATCTGGCCAATTCGTCGGGCGTCAAAGTCGGCATCACCCGCGCCACGCAGTTGCCGACGCGCTGGCTGGATCAGGGTGCCAGTCAGGCCCTGCCGATCGTGCGTGTGGCCACCCGTCAGCAGTCCGGATTCGTCGAGGACCTGTTTCGCAGCCAGGTGGCGGATCGCACCAACTGGCGGGCGCTGCTTAAAGGCGATGCGCCATCGGTTGACCTCAGTGCCATCCGTCAGCAATTGTTCGAGTCCTGCGCCGAAGGTCTGACTGCGCTGCAAACGCGTTTCGGCCTGCAGGCGATTCAGTTGCTGCACGATGTCGAGCCCATCCAGATCCGTTACCCGGTCGAGGCTTATCCGACCAAGATCGTCAGCTTCAATCTGGACAAAGATCCCATCGCCGAAGGCACGCTGCTGGGCGTCAAGGGTCAATACCTGATCTTCGACACGGGCGTGATCAACATCCGCAAGTACACGGCGTATCAACTTGCCGTGCACCAGTAGCCGTGTAACAGAAAAAGCATAAGGACAGAATCATGCGCACCGAACAGCCGAAAATGATTTACCTGAAGGATTATCAGGCGCCTGAGTACCTCATCGACGAGACGCACCTGACATTCGAATTGTTCGACGACCACTCGCTGGTGCATGCGCAGTTGGTCATGCGTCGCAATCCCGAGCGAGGCGCCGGCTTGCCCCCGCTGGTTCTGGACGGCCAGTTGCTGGAGCTGCTGTCGGTCAAGCTGGCCGACGTGGACCTGGCGCCCGGCGATTACCAGCTGACGCCCGACAGCCTGACGATTCAGCCTGAATCCGCGACCTTCACCCTGGACACCAGCGTGAAGATCCACCCGGAAACCAACACTGCGCTGGAGGGCCTGTACAAGTCCAGCGGCATGTTCTGCACGCAGTGCGAGGCCGAAGGTTTCCGCAAGATCACCTATTACCTCGATCGCCCGGACGTGATGAGCACCTTCACCACGACGGTCATTGCTAACAAGCAGGCGTTCCCGATCCTGCTGTCCAACGGCAACCTGATCGACCTGGGCCCTGAAGGCGACGACCGCCACTGGGCGACCTGGGAAGACCCGTTCAAGAAGCCCGCCTACCTGTTTGCGCTGGTCGCAGGAGATTTGTGGTGCGTCGAGGACACCTTCGTCACCATGAGCCAGCGCAAGGTCACGCTGCGCATCTTCGTCGAGCCCGAAAACATCGACAAATGCCAGCACGCGATGGACAGCCTGAAGAAGTCCATGCGCTGGGACGAAGAGGTGTATGGCCGCGAATACGATCTGGACATCTTCATGATCGTCGCGGTCAACGACTTCAACATGGGCGCGATGGAAAACAAGGGCCTGAACATCTTCAACTCCAGCGCCGTGCTGGCCCGCGCCGAAACCGCGACTGACGCTGCGCACCAGCGCGTCGAGGCCATTGTCGCCCACGAATACTTCCATAACTGGTCGGGCAACCGCGTGACCTGCCGCGACTGGTTCCAGCTGTCGCTCAAGGAAGGCTTCACGGTCTTCCGCGATTCGGGTTTCTCCGCCGACATGAACTCGGCGACGGTCAAACGCATCCAGGACGTTGCCTACCTGCGCACCCACCAGTTCGCCGAAGACGCCGGCCCGATGGCCCACGCCGTTCGCCCGGACAGCTTCATCGAGATCTCGAACTTCTACACCCTGACCGTGTACGAAAAAGGCTCGGAAGTCGTCGGCATGATTCATACCTTGCTGGGCGCCGAGGGCTTCCGCAAAGGCAGCGATCTGTATTTCGAGCGCCATGACGGTCAAGCCGTGACGTGCGACGACTTCGTCAAAGCGATGGAAGACGCCAACGGCGTCGACCTGACCCAGTTCAAGCGCTGGTACTCCCAGGCCGGCACGCCACGTCTGGCGGTGACCGAGTCCTACGACGCATCGGCCAAGACCTACAGCCTGACGTTCCGCCAGTCCGCGCCCACCACGCCAGGCCAGCCGGGCGACGCCAAAAAGCCTTTCGTCATCCCGGTTTCATTGGGCTTGCTGGACAAGCAAGGCAACGAAATTCCGCTGCGCCTGCAGGGCGAGACAGCTGCATCGGGTCATTCGCGCGTGATCTCGGTCACCGAGGCCGAGCAGACCTTCACCTTTGTCGACGTCGCCGAACAGCCGCTGCCTTCGCTGCTGCGCGGTTTCTCGGCACCGGTCAAGCTGAGCTTCCCGTACAACCGCGATCAGCTGATGTTCCTGATGCAGCACGACAGCGACGGTTTCAATCGCTGGGATGCCGGTCAACAACTGTCGGTGCAAGTGTTGCAAGAACTGATCGCCCAGCATCAGAAAGGCGAGCCACTGGTTCTGGATCAACGACTGATGACCGCGTTGGGCACGGTGCTGGCGGATGAAAGCCTGGATCAGGCCATGGTCGCGGAAATGCTGTCCCTGCCGGGCGAGGCGTATCTGATCGAGATCAGCGAAGTGGCGGACGTCGATGCTATCCACGCTGCCCGTGAGTTTGCCCGCAAGCAACTGGCGAACGGCCTCAGTGACGCGCTGTGGAAGCGCTACCAGACTAACCGCGAGCTGTCGAAAACGACCGCATACGTGGCCGAGTCCGAGCACTTTGCCCGCCGCGCGCTGCAGAACATCGCACTGTCTTACCTGATGCTCACTGAAAGGCAGGACGTGCTGGCCGCCGCGATCGACCAGTTCGATACCGCCGACAACATGACCGAACGCCTTACTGCCCTTGCGGTGCTGGTCAACTCGCCATTCGAGGACGAGAAAGCCAAGGCGCTCGCGGTGTTCGCCGAGAACTTCAAAGACAACGCGCTGGTCATGGATCAGTGGTTCAGCGTGCAGGCTGGCAGCACGCTGCCGGGCGGTCTGGATCGTGTGAAAGCACTCATGCAGCACTCGGCCTTCACCCTGAAGAACCCGAACAAGGTGCGTGCCCTGATCGGCGCGTTCGCCGGGCAAAACCTGATCAACTTCCACGCCGCCGATGGCTCGGGTTATCGCTTCCTGGCCGATCTGGTCATCGAGCTGAACGGCTTCAATCCGCAGATCGCCTCCCGTCAACTGGCGCCACTGACCCGCTGGCGCAAATACGACAGCGCGCGTCAGGCACTGATGAAAGCCGAACTGGAGCGCATCCGCGCATCCGGTGAACTCTCGCCCGACGTGTATGAAGTGGTGAGCAAAAGCCTGGCTGATTGATCGATCACCTGGGGTAAGAAGGGCCTTGCGTGAGAGCGGAAGGCCCTTTTTTTGCGCGTTTTTATTTCCGCTTTTCTTATAAAACGCTTCCTGGTTTCTCCCGGCACCATCACCACGGACTGCGTGGCAATCAATTGTTGTAGGCAATTTCCATCACCCAATGTCTGGCTTTCATACGACCCGGTAGGAGCGGGCCGGCAGAAACATCCTTCAGTGGCGTTCATTCTTTAAACGCTTTGTTGCGGCAGGTTGCTGGCGCAACGCACATCCTCTTATGAAAGGTGCGGAAGTGTTGATGAAGGGACGGAAAACGCTGTTGATGCTGGGTCTGGTCGCGTTTGGCCATGAGGCGATGGCGACCGCTCAGGTTACGGGTGAGCAACGGTTTGAGCTGGGCAGTATCGAGATGAATCTGGGCGTGGGACTGTTGAACGGTCAGGCTCGCGAGAAGGTGTTTCGCCCGGACAACGGCAAGAAGATGAGCCAGTTGAACTGGGACATGAAGCAGGTTCCCACGTTGCATCTGGGCCTGACGTACTATCCGGCGCAGTGGCTTTCCCTCGATCTGCGTGGCTGGACGGCAGTCACCAAGGGCAACAGCCATATGAAGGACTACGACTGGTTGAAAGATGACCACAAGAGCTGGAGTGATTACTCCGACCATCCTGATACCCGTGTCGAAAAGGCTTGGCAGGCGGAGATTGCGGGCACCGCCTGGCTCTTCAGAAATGAACACGCTGCCATCGGCGCCACGATCGGTTACCAGCGCAGCCAATATGGCTGGGAATCACGCGGCGGGCGTTACACGTATTCCTCCGGAGCCGGATACCGCGACATTTCCGGGAAGATTCCGGACGCCGAAAAAGCTATCGGCTATGAGCAGACGTACGACACACCTTATGTCGGGCTGGTAGGGCTGTTGCATTTTCGAGACTGGAGCCTGGAAGGTCGTTTCAAACACAGTCAGTGGGTCAGAGCTCGGGATGTCGACCAACATTATCTGCGCGACACTACCTTCACCCGCCACGATGGAAACTCGGGGCGTATGCAAAGCTTTGCCTTGGCATTGTCCTATCGCTTCAACCCTCAGTTGTCGATGAAGGCCGGCGTGGATCACCAGGTTTACGCCGAATCCAGGGGCAGCATGGCGGTAGAGGACAGGGCAGAAGGCGAAACCGATCACTATTCGGGCAAAGTCGCCGGACAGTCTGCGCGCACAACCCTGTCGACGCTGGCGGTCAGTTACGCTTTCTGACGATCGACCCTGACGACGCTAATCCTCGCAAGCCTGACCCTGACATCAGTCAGATCCTCAGGCGCGCGCGGCCGCAAATGCATGGCCAGAACAGTGGCCATGCATCGCCCGAGACGGCCAGTCTTACGCAGGCGCCCATTTCAGGCTTTAAGGTGATGCGATAGCCGATTCGGTTTGGCAAGAGGTGCTCGCAATGAGCCTGCCCGTCGATCATTGCGGCCACGGGGTCTGACTCTCAGCTGGGCAAACAGCGCAAAAGGTGGCGCTTCGCTTGTATGTTGCTCCACAGCCAATTGCAGCGTCTAGAGTTCTCAATCAATCCTGGTGATAACGCTGCAATCACCGGGTCGTTGCTTAACAAAAGATAACGTCATGTCGATTGTCATACGTTTCCAAAGCTGGATAGGATGGGTTCGCTTCGGCAGGGCCATGTCGTACGCGAGCTAGAGCGCTTGCGGCTTTCGACGGGGGCTGCGGAGAACCTAATAAAAATAAAGGAAGGGGAAGCTCCATGCGTGAGCCAGTCATTCGGCGCACTTGGTCCGCGGTCATTCGAGGCAGTGACGATTCCCGGACGTCGCACACGGGCAAGCCTCTGAGCACGGTGTTGTCGTTGCTCATCTCAATGACCTTCTGCGGCGCCGCGTTCGCAGCCGACAGCACGCCAGCTGATGCGCCCGCCAACGTCGGTGACTCCGCTGTTTTCGCCCTCGAATCCGCCAAAGCTTCCCGCAGTCTGTTGCTGGACGTGACCCATGCCGGCAAGCGCGTGGTCGTGGTGGGGGATCGCGGCCACATTCTCTTTTCCGATGACGAGGGCAGAACCTGGACCCAGGCCAAAGTGCCGACGCGCCAGTTGCTGACAGCGGTTTACTTCGTCGACGACCAGCACGGCTGGGCGGTCGGCCATGACGCACAGATCCTCGCCAGCAATGACGGCGGGGCTTCCTGGAGCAAACAGTTCGAAGACCTCAAGCGTGAAGCGCCATTGCTGGACGTCTGGTTCAAAGACCTGCAGACCGGCTTCGCTGTGGGTGCCTACGGCGCGTTGCTGGAAACCACTGACGGCGGCCAGCATTGGCAGGACATCGGCGAGCGTCTCGATAACGAAGACCAGTTTCACCTCAACGGCATTGCCTACGTGAAGGACGCCGGACTGTTCGCCGTAGGGGAGCAGGGCAGCATGTTTCGCTCGCCCGATGACGGCCAGACCTGGGAAAAACTCGAAGGCCCTTATCAGGGATCGCTGTTCGGCGTGGTCGGCACCTCGCAGGCCAACACGTTGCTGGCCTATGGTCTGCGCGGCAACCTGTTCCGCTCCACGGATTTCGGCAGTCACTGGGAGCCCGTTGCGCTGCAGGGCGAACGCGGGCCGCTGGAATTCAGTATCGCCAACGCCTCGCTGTTGCCGGACAACTCCATAGTGCTCGTAGGAAATGGCGGTAGCGTGATGCGCAGTACCGACGATGGGGAGAGCTTCACGGTCTCGAACCGCTCGGACCGTATTTCGCTTGCCGGCGTGACCGAAGACGATAAGGGCAATCTGATTCTGGTGGGACAGGGCGGCGTTCGCGTCACCTCGCCAACGGGCGCCGATGTCGCTCAACAATAAGAACCGACCAGGCCAGGACGCTTTCCCATGACCAATCTTCAACAGCATCACGACAAGCCGACACTGCTGGAACGCCTGATCTTCAACAATCGGCCGACAGTGATCGGCCTTTGCCTGCTGGTCAGTATTTTCCTGTTCTGGCAGGCCACCCTGGTGCGCCCCTCCACCAGCTTCGAAAAGATGATCCCGCTCGGGCATCCGTTCATTCAGAACATGATGGAACACCGCAACGACCTGGCCAACCTGGGCAATACCGTCCGGATTTCAGTGGAGGCCCGGCAGGGCGATATCTTCTCCAAGGAGTACATGGAGACCCTGCGGCAGATCAACGACGAGGTGTTCTACATTTCAGGCGTCGACCGTTCGGGCCTCAAGTCGCTCTGGAGCCCGAGCGTGCGCTGGACCGAGGTCACCGAGGAGGGTTTTGCCGGTGGCGAGGTGATTCCGCAGAGCTACGACGGTTCGCAGGAAAGCCTCGACAAGCTGCGCAATAACGTTCTGAAATCCGGGCAGGTGGGTCGTCTCGTCGCCAACAACTTCAAGTCCAGCATCGTCGACGTGCCGCTGCAGGAGTTCTATCCGGATCCGGCCGATCAGAGCAGGCTGTTGCCGCTGGACTATCGCCAGTTTTCCCATCAGCTCGAAGAAAAGATCCGCGACAAATACGAAGCACAGAATCCCAACGTCGATATCCACATCGTCGGCTTTGCCAAGAAAGTGGGTGATCTGATCGACGGCCTGATCATGGTCGTCATGTTCTTCGGCGTCGCGTTTCTGATCACGCTGGTGCTGCTGATGTGGTTCACCCGCTGCCTGCGCAGCACGATTGCCGTGTTGAGCACGACGCTGATCGCCGTGATCTGGCAGTTGGGCCTGATGCATGTCGTGGGTTTCGGGCTCGATCCTTACTCGATGCTGGTGCCGTTTCTGATCTTCGCGATCGGTATTTCCCACGGCGTGCAGAAGATCAACGGCATTGCGCTGCAATCGAGTGACGCCGAGAACGCCCTGACGGCGGCACGACGCACGTTCCGCCAGCTCTTTCTGCCGGGAATGATCGCGATTCTGGCCGATGCCGTGGGGTTCATCACGTTACTGATCATCGACATCGGCGTGATCCGCGAGTTGGCCATTGGCGCCTCGATCGGCGTCGCGGTGATCGTGTTCACCAACCTGATCCTGCTGCCAGTGGCGATTTCCTACGTGGGCATCAGCAAAAAGGCCGTGGTGCGCAGCAAGCAGGACGCCGTACGCGAGCATCCTTTCTGGCGACTGTTGTCGAACTTTGCCGCGCCGAAGGTTGCGCGGGTGTCGGTGATTCTGGCGCTGGTGGCGTTGGGCGCAGGCCTCTGGTACGGGCATAACCTGAAGATCGGCGATCTCGATCAAGGGGCGCCGGAGCTGCGGCCGGATTCGCGGTACAACCAGGACAACAACTTCATCATCAACAACTACTCGACCAGTTCCGATGTGCTGGTGGTCATGGTCAAGACACCGCCCGAGGGCTGCTCTGCCTTTCAGACGCTGTCGGCGATCAACGAGTTGTCGTGGAAAATGGAAAACACGCCGGGCGTGCAGTCGGCCATTTCACTGGTCACTGTGTCCAAGCAAGTGATCAAGGGCATGAACGAGGGCAACCTGAAATGGGAGTCGCTGTCGCGCAACAAGGACGTGCTCAACAGCTCCATTTCCCGGGCGGACGGGCTGTACAACAACACCTGTTCGCTGGCTCCGCTGTTGATTTTCCTCAACGACCACAAGGCAGAAACCCTGGACCGGGCGGTGCATGCAGTGCAGGAATTCGCGCAGCAGAACAACAAGGAAGGCCTGGAATTCCTGCTGGCGGCGGGTAACGCCGGAATCGAGGCCGCAACAAACGAGGTGATCAAGCAGGCTGAGCTGACGATTCTGATCCTGGTGTACATCTGCGTGGCCGTGATGTGCATGATCACTTTCCGCTCGTGGGCCGCGACGTTGTGCATCGTCTTGCCGCTCGTACTGACCTCGGTGCTGGGCAACGCGCTGATGGCGTTCATGGGCATCGGCGTCAAGGTCGCGACCTTGCCGGTGGTGGCGCTGGGCGTGGGGATCGGCGTCGATTACGGCATCTACATCTACAGCCGTCTGGAGAGTTTCCTGCGTGCGGGGCTGCCGTTGCAGGAGGCGTATTACGAGACGCTGAAATCGACCGGCAAGGCCGTGCTGTTCACCGGCCTGTGCCTGGCGATCGGTGTGTGCACGTGGATTTTCTCGGCGATCAAGTTCCAGGCCGACATGGGCCTGATGCTGACGTTCATGCTGTTGTGGAACATGTTCGGCGCCCTGTGGCTGTTGCCAGCGCTGGCGCGTTTCCTCATCAAACCGGAGAAGATGGCCGGCAAGGTCGGCAACTCGCTGTTCTCGCACTGATCGACCGGGAACAAAAAAACCGCAGGCCGTACGCAGCCTGCGGTTTTTTATGAGGGCGAAGAACGAGGCGTTCGCCGCAACTGCCCGGTACAGCTGACCTGTATTTTTCGCCCAGCCTGTCAGTTGTAGACGAAGAAACCTCGTCCGCTCTTACGTCCCAGATAGCCTGCGGCGACCATTTCCTTGAGCAGCGGGGCAGGGCGGTATTTGCTGTCGTTGAAGCCGTCATGGAACGCTTCGACAATGGCCAGCAATGTGTCCAGGCCGATCAGGTCCGCCAGGGCCAGCGGACCGATTGGCTGGTTGCAGCCCAGGCGCATGCCGTCGTCGATGTCCTGTGCAGTCGCCAAGCCTTCCTGCAACACCAGAATCGCTTCGTTGATCATCGGCACCAGGATCCGGTTGACCACAAAGCCTGGGCGGTTACCTGCCGTGATCGCCGTCTTGTTCAGGCGTTCGGCCAGCTTGATCGCGGCGACGTGGGTTTCATCGGCCGTCTGCAAGCCGCGGATGACTTCGATCAGGCCCATCATCGGCACCGGATTGAAGAAATGCAGCCCGATGAAACGCTCCGGAAATTCCACGCTGGCCGCCAGCTCCGTGATCGACAGCGACGAGGTGTTGGAGGCAATCACGCAGTCCCGCCCCACATGACTGGCGATCATCTTCAGCAGCTGCAGCTTGAGGTCCAGGTTCTCGGTGGCTGCCTCGATCACCAGTTGCGCGCCGTCCAGCTGCGCGTAGTCGGTGGTCGTCTGAATACGTTGCAAGGCGGCTTGCGCAAGATCGTTGTCGATCGTCTGCTTGTTCACCTGACGTTCGAGGTTCTTGCGCACGGTCGCGACACCGCGCTCCAGCGCCGTGTCGGAAATATCCACCAAGATCACGTCAAAACCCGCGACGGCGCACACCTGGGCGATGCCGTTACCCATGGTGCCGGCGCCGATCACGGCAATGTGTTGCAGGCTCATTGGAGACTCCTCGCTCAAACGCGTTCGAAGATGACAGCGATGCCCTGACCGCCGCCGATGCACATGGTCACCAGTGCGTAGCGGCCCTGAGTCCGGTGCAACTCGTGAATCGCCTTGGTCGCGATGATGGCGCCCGTCGCGCCGACCGGGTGACCCAGCGAAATACCGGAGCCATTAGGGTTAACCTTTTCCGGATCGAAACCCAGCTCGCGGGCGACCGCGCAGGCCTGGGCGGCGAATGCCTCGTTGGATTCGATCACGTCCAGGTCTGCGACGGTCAGGCCTGCGCGTTCCAAAACCTTGCGGCTGGCGGGAATCGGCCCCAGGCCCATCATCGACGGCTCGACCCCGGCGTGCGCGTACGCGACCAGGCGCGCGAGCGGCTTGAGGCCCTGTTCGCGGACCATGTTGCCACTGGCCATCACCAGCGCTGCGGCGCCATCGTTCAAGCCCGAGGCGTTGCCGGCGGTCACGGTGCCGTCCTTCTTGAATGCGGTTTTCATCTTTTCCAGCTGCTCAGCGGTGACATCGCCGCGCACGTGTTCGTCCTGAGCGAAGGTCACGGTGCCTTTGCGGCTGGCGATTTCAATGGGCACGATCTGACTTGCGAAGCGGCCTTCGGCAATGGCCCGGGCCGCGCGCTGCTGGCTGGTGAGCGCCAGTGCATCCTGGTCGGCTCGGGTGATGCCGTAATTCTCTGCGATGTTTTCGGCGGTGATGCCCATGTGAATGTTGGCGAACGGATCGTGCAGCGCGCCGAGCATGTAGTCGTACGCCTGAACGTTGCCCATGCGCGCACCCCAGCGGGCTTGCGGCATGATGTAAGCGCCGCGGCTCATGGATTCGGCGCCGCCGGCCAGCACCGCTTTTGCGTCGCCGAGCATCACCGACTGGGCGGCCGACACAATGGCTTGCAGGCCCGAGCCGCACAGGCGGTTGACGTTCATGGCCGGGGTTTCCTTGGTCAGGCCCGCTTCAAGGGCGATGACGCGGGACAGGTAGGCATCGCGCACTTCTGTCGGAATGACATGACCCATGACCACGTGGCCGATGTGCTCGGCGGCGAGCCCCGACCCGGCAATGGCAGCGCGGCTGACCTGGGTGCCCAGTTCGATGGGCGAGACATCCTTGAGGGAACCGCCGAATCCACCGATGGCGGTGCGCAGCGCGCTGACGACGAAAACTTCGGTAGTGCTCATGTCGACTCCTGAAACCTTTTGTATTTAGGGTGGGCAGCACCGACAGACGGCATTTCGGCCAGGGCTGATTGCGGGCAAGTCTAGATCGACGTTTGCAGCGGGCCTATGCCAAAACTGTCCAGATCAGCTGGCGTTCTTTACCATCACGGTCTGGCCAGTGGCGCATACCAATAAGAGGAAAAGCTGCTCATGCGGGAAAAGGATTCAGTGTCGATTTACTTCGTCCAGTTGGTGGTGCACGCCTTGCGGGACGAACCGTTACGCCTGCAATCGGTGCTGGAAGCGGCGGGCATCGACATGGCCCTGCTCGATGATCCGGCCGCCAGGGTGTCGGCCAGCGCGTTCGCAGCGCTGTGGCTCATTCAGATCAAGGAGCTGGGCGATGAGTTTTTCGCCCTCGACTCGCACGGCATGCCGTTGGGCAGCTTCGCCTTGATCTGCCGGGCGCTCATCCAGGAACCGAACCTTGAAAAAGCGCTGCGTCAGTGCCTGAACAATTTTGGCCTGTTCCTGCGCGATTTTCGCGGCAGCCTCATCGTGCGCGGCCAGCGAGCGGTGATTGCCGTGGAAACCCGCACGGAGGATCCCGTCAAGCAACGCTTTGGCGAAGAAACCTTTCTGCTGCTGATGATCAGCCTGCTGTGCTGGCTGGGCGGACGACGGATCACCATTGACCGCGCGCAGTTTCGCCAGCACCGCGAGCGACTCAGCGACGACTCGCTGCTGTGGGGATTCAACCTGAGTTTTGGCGAGCAGCGCACCGAGATCGAGTTCTCCAGTCATTACCTGCGACTGCCGGTGGTGCAGTCGCTGCCGTCGCTCAAATCGTTTTTGCGCACCGCGCCGCAGTGGCTGGTGATCCGCTTCCGCAATCAGCGCGGGCTGGCGGCGCAGGTGTATCAGCGTCTTCGCAACAGCCATTACGGTCACTGGCCGACCCTGCTGGAAATGGCCGATGAACTGAAACTCAGCCCGACCACCTTTCGGCGCCGTCTGGAGCGTGAGGGCTGTGCGTTTCAGGGCATCAAGGACGATGTCAGGCGTGGCATCGCGCAGCAGACGCTGCGTGAAACCGACATGAGCGTGGTGGACATCGCCGCGCTGGTCGGCTTTCAGGAGCCCAGCGCGTTTCACCGGGCGTTCAAGAAATGGACGGGAGAAAGCCCGGGGCATTACCGCGCGGCGGCGATGCCCGTGCCTGCGGACAGGCGCTGACGCGGGAGGTCAAGGCAGCCAGGCATTGCGCCAGACGTGCTGCCGATCCTCATCCAGTACCCATTGCTCATGAACGACCCGCCTGAGGGCATCGCCTTGACCTGCGAGGGCGTCAGCGTCGGCGATGAGCGCGCGAATCGCCTCGATCCACACGGCTGCGTCTGCGGGCAGGTGCGTCACGGGCAGGCTGGCATCGTCACCGCGCCGAGCGCAGGCAATGACCGGAACGCCGCATGCGCCGAACCGCAGCAGCTGGGCCAGACTCTGGCCCTTGCGCAAGTCGTCGAGCTGCGGCAGCAGGGCCACATCGAGCTTCATCTCGGTCAGCGCTGCAGGCAGTGATTCCCGCGCGGCCTGAGGATGGTATTCGCGGACATGCGCGCGTAACTCGACGGGGCAGTCGCCCATGACCACAAAATCCACGTCAGTGGCCAGCGCGCTCAACACTTGGGCGAGCAGCGTCAGATCCAGCGTCGGGTCGTTGCCACACCAGCCGACGCGCAGCCGTTGGCTCACGCGTCGCTGCGGGCTCAGGTTCTTTTTCCAGTCGACCGGCAGATAGTCGGCCACCACGCGAATGTCGCTGTGCAAACCCTCCAGCGCACCGGCCAGTGCCGGGACCGGCACCACGACGCGATCGATCAGCCCCAGCGTGCGCAGGAACGCCGGATCGTCCGTCCCGGATTCAGGCAAGCGGTCCAGATCCAGCACGCGCAGCGCCGGCGACACGGCTGCGAGCACCTCGAGGGCGTGGAAGTCAGGCTCCTCGAACGTTTGCTGGAACACGATCGCAGCAGGGCGCAGGCGCTCGACCTCAGCAATGCTGAGCAGGCGGGTGGAAACCGCGCCGTCCAGCAATGCCCGTTCGCGCAGGGCGTCGAGCGGCGTTGTCACACGATGGTCGGCCGATTCCCAGCGCAGTTGCCGTTGTAGCAGCACCAACGGCTGCGGCCGCCATGGCAGCGGTCGCCAGGTCAGCTCGACGTTGGTTTCCAGTTCGAAACCGTTGCCGGTCAGCGCAAAATTGGCGTTGTAGGCGGGATCGGCGGCCATGATCGGCAGCCACTTGCGGTACATCGCCAGTTGTTCACCCTGGAAGCGTTCGATCTTCTTCTTGAACGCCGTGGTGTCCGTATTGATCTGGCTCACGCTGGATTCGTGGAGCAGCTTCACGTGAGGCGTCCACACCACCAGATAGCCTGCTTCACGTACCTTCAGACACAGATCGACATCGTTGTAGGAAATCCTGAAGTTGACCTCGTCCAGGCCTGCGACTTCTTCGTACAAGGATTTGCGAACCATCAGGCACGCGGCAGTAACCACGCTGTAGTTCTGATCGACCTGCAAGCGCTGCATGTAACCTGCGCTGTCCCGGCCGGCATTGCTGAACACGTGGCCAGCAGGCCCGGTGATGCCCATCACGACGCCGGCGTGCTGGATCGTCGAACTGGGGTAATACAGCTTGGCGCCGACGATCCCGACTTCCGGCCGCAGACCGTGGTTGAGCAGGTTATCCAGCCATTCCGGGTGCAGCACGGCGGTGTCGTTGTTCAACAGCACCAAATACTCGCCGCGTGCGTGCTGCGCCGCGACGTTGTTGATCTCTGAATAGTTGAAGGGAAAAGGATGACGCAGTACGCGTACCTTTTCGCTCTGCATCGACTCCACACCGGCCAGCCACTCCAGCGCATCGGCCTCTTCACTGTTGTTGTCGATGATGATGATTTCGTAGTGGCTGTAGGCGGTTTTCTCCAGAACGCTCTCGACGCAGCGGCTGAGAATGCCCAACTGATCCTTGGTAGGAATCAGGATCGACACAAGCGGCTGCGCGGCATGGTTGTAGCGGATCTGATAGTGACCGACGTCAGTCTGGAAAATCTGGCTGTCGGCGTAGCCGCGCACCTGCAGGTGGCGGCTCAAGGTGCGGACTTCGTCCTCGTTCTGCTCGGGCCAGGCGTCGCAGGTGAGCAGCGGTTCGGCGAGGTGATGCAGATCGCCGACACCCTCGTTTTCGATCAGGCGCAGGATCAGGTCCAGCTCCATCGCGTGGGCGAAGCTGGCGTCGAAACCACCGAGGCCGATGAACGTGTGACGATGGAAAATCCAGTGTTTGCTCAGTGCCGAGGGGTAGCTGAGCAGAAAGTCCAGATTGAAATCAGGGCGGAAAGCCGGTGCCAGCGTGCCGTCGGGCGAGCGATGCAGTTCATCGGCGAACAGCGCCGTGCAATGAGGCAATTGCGGCAGTTCCAGACGCACCCGGGACAGCCCTTGGGCCGTGAAGGCTGCGCCTGCTTCGACGACCATGAACCAGTCGCACGCGCGGCTTTCGATGAGTGGGTTCAGCGACGGCACCAGCAGGGAAGACGGCGATGTCCTCCATTGCACCAGTGCGCTGACCGGGAAATCCTCAGGCACCGGGCTGGCCGAGAGCACCACCACGTTCAGGTCCTGCGACAGGGACTGATGGGTCAGGATGCTCTCCAGCGTGGCGATCACTTTGCGGGTCTGTCGATCCGGATCGAGCACCACCACGAGCAACGACGAGCCTGCGCTGCTGGCATCGATCCGTTCATTGATCAGCTGCTGCTGAACCGGATTGATCTTGCGCTGCTCCAGCCATTTTCCCACGCCGAATCCGAACTGTTCGCCAGGGAACACATCGGCGAAATACGACAGCAAGTCGACTTCGTTGATGCACGCGCCTTCGTCCAGCGTCGAGACCTTGAGCATCCGGTATTCATCAAGACTGTGCGCCCAGCCCAGTTCGTTCACGCGCTGGGTCAACGGACCACGCGCCTGCTCCAGCGTCCTGAGCGGCTGCACGCCGTCGGCGCTGGAGGCGCGGACGAACGACAAGGCCGTTTCGAGCATGACCAGGTCGCCCTGGCGCAACAATTTGAGGTACAGCGCCAGATCGCCCTGTTCGGCCATTGGCGCGCCATTGAGCGACAGCAGATCGTCGCCGAACGCCAGCACATCGGCGCGATGGACCATCACGCAGCTCAGTGTGCCGATGAGGTTGACCGGGAACTGGCCAAGGAACGATGCCAGTGGAATGCCGGTAAAAAGCAGGTCGTGGCTGAACGGAAAGCCGCTTTCCCGAGTGTCCGGCAGGACCTGCTGATGCGCGTCGATGACGTGGCGGCGGGAGCTGACCAGTGTCAGCCCATCACGGGATTCCAGTTGCGCCAGCAGTGAGCTCACGTTCTCCGGCTGCAGCAGAGCATCGTCGTGCAGAAACTTGATGTACTCGCCCTGAGCTTCGCGGATGCCGCGCACGAGGCTGAGCGACTCACCCAGCGGCGTGTCGTTGCGCAGGTGGCGAAGCGGCCAGGGGCTGTGAGGCCGCAGCTGTTCGAGGACTTGCTGCACGCCGTCGTCGGGGCAGTCATCGCAGACGATGATTTCTACGGCGTCATGGGTCTGACTGAAGGCGCTGCGCAGCGCGGCTTCGAGGAAGTCGGGCTTTTGCGCCGGAATTACGATGCTGACCAATCGACGAGCGTTCATCTGGATGCCTGATTTGAATTCATTGCCCGGTGCCTGAAACCTGCTCTCAGGCACTGAAATTTTCTTGGGATAGAAGGTTATCGTCCGCCGGTCGCTATTCTTCAGATCAACTTCGCCGCCGGGCTCTTCGCAGCGCACTGACAGTTTGCGTCGTCGCGTCAGTATCTGGGCGCTGCTGCCGATAACTGACAGGCGCAGCAAAAAACCGGCCAGTCCGTTGGCTGACGTTTGCCGACTTTGCTTGATATTTCGAACGGCTGACGCTTATTTTGTACGCCTTGCCGCTGTGCGGTCTGCCAGAAAAACAAAGGATTTGAGTCATGAGTAGCGATGGCCACAATTCACTCGCGCAGCGATTGATGGGCATTGATGAAATTGAATGTGTCACCCCGGACCTCAACGGTGTGCCACGCGGGAAGGTGATGACGGCGCAAGGGTTTCTGGAAGGCCGACGCCTGCAGATGGCCCGTGGCGTGCTGCTGCAATGCATCATGGGCGGTTACCCGCCTGCAAAATTCTACGGCAGCGACGATGGTGATCTGGCGCTGGTCGCCGATCCGCAACAGATTCACCGCCTGCCCTGGAGTGACGAGCCTCGTGCGCTGGCCATCTGCGATGCAGACGAGTTGACCGGCGAAAGCTCCAGTCTCTCGACCCGCGGCCAGCTCAAGTCGGTAATCGCCCGTTACGCCCGCCATGGCTGGTCGCCGGTGGTCGCGACCGAGCTTGAGTTCTTTGTGTTCGCCCCCAACAGCGACCCGACTCAACCATTCAAGCCGCCGGTCGGGCTGGACGGCCGTCGCGAAGAAGGACGCTCGGCGTTCAGCGTCAGTTCCAATAACGGCCTGCGACCCTTCTTCAGCGAGGTCTACAAGGGCATGGCTGCTCTAGGCCTGCCGCGCGACACGTTCATGCACGAAATGGGCGTCAGCCAGTTCGAGATCAACCTGCTGCACGGCGACCCGTTGCTGCTCGCCGATCAGACGTTCCTGTTCAAGCACCTGCTCAAGGAAATCGCGCTCAAGCATGGTCTGACCGTGGTGTGCATGGCCAAACCGCTGGCGCACACGCCGGGCAGCTCCATGCACATTCATCAGAGCGTGGTGGAGACGGCGACCGGCAACACTATTTTCAGTGACGAGCAGGGCGCGGCCACCGCCGAATTCCACCATTTTCTCGGCGGGCAGCAGGCGGCGATGGCGGACTTCACCGCGCTGTTCGCGCCCAACGTCAATTCCTACCAGCGGTTGTGCCATCCGTTCGCCTCGCCGAACAATGCCTGTTGGTCACACGACAATCGCGCCGCCGGCCTTCGCATTCCGGCCAGCGCGCCGGTTGCCCGACGGGTGGAAAACCGGCTCCCCGGTGCAGATGCCAACCCGTATCTGGCCATTGCAGCTAGTCTTGCAGCCGGGCTGTACGGAATCGAGCAGAAACTGGAACCGTCGGCGCCGATTCAAGGGGAGTTTGTCGTGCCGGATAATCTTTCCCTGCCATGTACCTTGCATGCCGCTCTGGAGCGTCTGAAACGCAGCCCATTGGCCAAGGAACTGTTTGGGACCGAATTCATCGAAGGCTACATCGCATCGAAGACCCTGGAACTGACCAGTTTCTTCGATGAAATCACGCCCTGGGAGCGCCGAGTATTGGCCCAGGATGTGTGAACACCATTGCGAGCCATGCTCCTTCGGAGTGATGCACGTGGTACGTCGTTGGAAACAGGCGAGCAGGCTCGATCAGAGCGCCCGAGGTAGGGCGCTTGCGGCCTTATCGCGTGTTCTGTGCGACGTCTGACGTTTGTTCATGATGGTTTCACACAGCCTGAAGCACCCAGGCTCAAGAACCGCGGTTCGGGAATCCTCTCTGATGGGGGCTTCCCGTTTTTGGAAAGCCGATGCGCCAAATCTGGAAGTCCTTTAGAGCGCTGTATTTCGCCTCGCTGATGATGTTGATCGGCTCGGGCCTTTTGAGCACCTACCTTGCCTTGCGTCTGGCGGCCGATCAGGTCGATGGCCTTTGGGTCGGTGCGCTGATGGCCGCCAACTATGTCGGTCTGGCGCTGGGCGGCAAGATCGGCCACCGGCTGATCGGCCGGGTCGGGCACATTCGTGCGTATGCGACGTGCGCTGGTATCGTCGGCGCTGCCGTTCTGGGGCATGGTCTGGTGGATTACCTGCCGGCGTGGATCTTTTTGCGCATGATCGTCGGCCTCGGGATGATGTGCCAGTACATGGTTATCGAGAGCTGGCTGAACGAGCAGGCATCGCCCAAGCAGCGCGGTCTGGTCTTCAGTGGCTACATGATCGCCTCGTACCTTGGGCTGGTGCTCGGCCAGCTGATCCTGGTGATCCATCCGCAGCTGGGCCCCGAACTGCTGATGCTGGTGGCGCTGTGTTTCACCCTGTGCCTGGTGCCGGTGGCGATGACCCGCAGTATTCACCCGGCGCCGATGCGTCCGGCCCCGCTCGAACCCTTGTTCTTCATGCGCCGCGTACCGCAGTCGCTGACCACGGTGTTGAGCGCCGGTCTGATCATCGGCTCATTTTATGGCCTGGCGCCGCTGTATGCCGCGCAGCAGGGGCTGTCCACCGAACATGTCGGTATGTTCATGGCCAGTTGCATCGGCGCAGGCCTGCTGGTGCAAGGCCCGTTGGGCAGGTTGTCGGACCGCTACGATCGTGCCTGGCTGATTCGCGGTGTGGCGGGGTTGCTGGTGCTGGCCGCGCTGCCACTGGCGATTTTCCCCAGCGTGCCGATGGAGGTGTTGCTGGCGGTCGGGTTCGTGGCATCGCTGCTGCAGTTCTCGCTCTACCCGCTGGCGGTCGCCTTTTCCAATGACCACGTCGAAGGCGAGCGCCGCGTGTCGCTGACGGCCATGTTGCTGATGACCTACGGCGTGGGCGCCAGTATCGGGCCGCTGGTCTCGGGTGTGCTGATGAAGATGTTCGGCAGCAACATGCTGTACGCCTTCGTCTGCTTCACGGCGCTGGTGCTGGTGCTGCGTATTCGTCCCAAAGCCGTCACCAACCTGCACCAGGTGGAGGATGCGCCGCTGCATCACATTGCCATGCCGGACAGCATGTCCAGCTCGCCGCTGGTCGTGGCGCTTGACCCTCGGGTCGATGAACAAGTGGTTCAGGACCAGATGCAGACCGCGACCGACGCGACCGAACCGGAGCAGCCCGGTGCCGAAACCGAAGCCGGCCCGGAACGCGTGGTGCCGTCAGGCGAAGGCGTCGTGCGGCCGGTTGCGGTGGTCGATGGCGATGTCACCACCGACGCGCAAGACGCCCGGCCCGACGCGGTTCACGATGCATCGCGGGATGTCGGCGTCGACCGCCCGCTCTGACGCGAGACTTGGCGGCTGCAAACGCCGCCCGGTTCCCGGCCTCTTCGCGAGCAAGCCCACATAAGTTCTGCGTGTTGCCGTCATCCGATGCTTGCGCGAGCGGGTGAGAGCCACAGAAATCCAGCGTACGACTTGGCATCCGATGCTTGCGCGAACCTTGTGGGAGATTCTATGGTTGCAAACAACGGTTTTCAGGCCGTTTTGCTCACGTAT
>NZ_JARVSK010000018.1:0-50140 GCF_030209235.1 Pseudomonas sp. efr-133-TYG-103a | reverse complement strand
GGAGCGTGGCTTGCCCGCGATCTGGCGCGCAGCGGCAGCAGAATCGGATGACGCGATTCACCAGGCAGACCGCATAGCCCCGATTCACGGCGACTGCGTCGCCGATCGCGGGACAAGCCACGCTCCCACAACTTCACAACGCCACAATCCCTTGTAGGAGCGCGCTTGCCCGCGATCTCCCACAAGTTTTGCGTTTGATACAAAAACCTGGCAACGCCACAAATCCCTTGTAGGAGCGCGGCTTGCCCGCGATCTGGCGCGCAGCGGCAGCAGAATCGGATGACGCGGTTCACCACGCAGACCGCATAGCCCCGATTCACGGCGACTGCGTCGCCGATCGCGGGACAAGCCGCGCTCCTGCAGCGGGTGCGTCACGTCCCTATAACCCCCACACCTATTAACTATCGCTACCCATCACCTGTAGCTATCACTGGATACGCATAAGTGATTAGCCGAGCCCTTGCGCGGCTGGCTAAATTCTCTCATCGACACGCGATGCAGAGCCTGCGGCGAACTGCAGCGGATCGAACGACAACTACAAGAAGCCCTGTTCCGAACCCCGCGGAATCATTGGGCACAACCAGCAGTGGCAAGGACCCTCCTCATGAAAATCAAAGCAATCCGTACCCGCGTATTCGAATGGAAAGGCAAAGTCGTGCCACCTCAGGCGCATTTCTGCACCAACGCCAGCGACATCCTGTTCGAGCGCGGCGATGCCATGGGCTCGTTCCGTTTCCACGGCTGGCTGGTCGTGGAAGTCGAGACCGACAATGGCCTGGTCGGCATTGGCAACTGCGCGCTGGCGCCGCGTGTGGCTAAAGAAATCATCGACACCTACCTGGCGCCGATCGCCATTGGCGAAGACCCGTTCGACAACGAATACATCTGGCAGAAAATGTATCGCCAGAGCCACGCCTGGGGCCGCAAGGGCATTGGCATGGCGGCGATCTCGGCGATTGACATCGCCATCTGGGACATTATGGGCAAGGCCGTGAACAAGCCGGTTTTCAAACTGCTCGGCGGGCGGACCAAAGAGAAGATCTGGACCTACGCCTCCAAACTCTACGCCAACGACAATCTGGACCTCTTCCTGGAGGAAGCGCAGGGCTATCTGAGTCAGGGCTTCACAGCGATGAAGATGCGCTTCGGCTATGGACCCAAGGACGGCCCGGCCGGCATGCGCCGCAACATCGAGCAAGTCCGTGCGCTGCGCGAACTGGCCGGCCCCGACGTCGACATCATGCTGGAATGCTACATGGGCTGGACCCTGGAATACGCGCGCCGCATGCTGCCCAAGCTCGCAGAGTTCGAACCGCGCTGGCTGGAGGAACCGGTGATTGCGGACGACCTCGAAGGGTACATCGAGCTGAAGAAGATGGGCATCATGCCGATCTCCGGCGGCGAGCATGAGTTCACCTCGTATGGCTTCAAAGACATGCTCGAACGTCGTGCGGTCGACGTGATTCAGTACGACACCAACCGCGTCGGCGGCATCACTGCAGCCCGCAAGATCAACGCCATGGCGGAAGCCTGGTCGGTGCCGGTCATCCCGCACGCAGGCCAGATGCACAATTACCACCTGACCATGTCCACCACCGCGTCGCCGATGGCCGAATTCTTCCCGGTGTTCGACGTCGAGGTCGGCAATGAGCTGTTCTACTACGTGTTCAAAGGCGAGCCGCAGCCGGTCAACGGCTACATCCAGCTGGACGACAACAGGCCGGGCCTGGGCCTGGAAATCTCCGACGAATACCTGAGCGAGTTCAACATCATCGAGTGATGTCGATCGCTAGCCCATTACGACGACGCAGACCTGTAGGCGTGAGCTTGCTCGCGAAGAAGACGTTGAATCCGACGCATGGGTGGCGTTCGTTCCACAGGTTTACATCGTTCACACTTTTTCGGAGTTTCAGACCATGCGCCTGATTCAATTTGAAAACCCACAGGGACAGCGCCAGGTCGGCGTTGTGGAAGCTTCGCGGATCGATGTCGTCCGCAACACGACCAGCACTCGCGAACTCGCCTTGGCGGCGATTCGCAGCCGGCGAAGTCTGCAGGCTGAGGTGCAAGACCGCGGCACCGAGCCGGGTCCTGACTACGCGCCGCTGCTGCAGAGTGGCCGGCTCCTGCCACCGCTGGATCACGAAGATCCTGCCCACTGCCTGATCAGCGGCACCGGTCTGACCCATCTGGGCAGCGCGTCGGCCAGGGACAAGATGCATCAGCATGACGGTCAGGTCGAAGCCGGTATGACCGATACCATGAAGATCTTCAAATGGGGCATCGAAGGCGGCAAGCCGGATCATGGCCAGATCGGCGCGCAGCCCGAATGGTTCTACAAGGGCGACGGCAGCATCGTCGTGCGTCCGGGCGGCGACTTTCCGGTGCCGCCGTTCGCAGAAGACGCGGGCGAGGAGCCTGAGCTGACCGGGCTGTACGTCATCGGTGACGACGGCCAGCCTTATCGACTCGGCTACGCGCTGGGCAACGAGTTCTCCGATCACGTCATGGAGCGGCGTAATTACCTCTATCTCGCTCATTCCAAGCTGCGTTACTGCGCGTACGGGCCCGAGTTGCGCATCGGTGAGTTACCCCGACATCTGGCGGGCATGAGCCGCATTATTCGCAACGGCGAGGTGATCTGGGAGAAGGAGTTTCTCAGCGGCGAAGACAACATGTGCCACAGCCTGGCGAACCTTGAATACCACCACTTCAAGTACGCGCAGTTTCTGCGCCCTGGCGATGTGCACATTCATTACTTCGGCACCGCCACGCTGTCATTCGCCGATGGCGTGAAGACGCAGCCCGCAGACCGCTTTCAGATCAGCCTGGAGGCGTTCGGGGCGCCGCTTGAAAACGGTATCGGCGAAGGCCCGCGTCCGGTGGCAATCGGTCAGATCAAAGCGCTTTAAGGGAGGCGAAGGGCCCCGTGATGTCATGCATCACGGGCGCCGGGATCAGCAGCGTTCCGCTTCATCGGCGCCTTGGCCGTATTGGACGAGTGCGCGCTCTGCGGATCGGCTGCGTTCGACGGTCCTGTCAGACTCGTGCAGTCTGTTTCTCAGTGACTTCGGCGGGCGAGGCATCCGCAAAGCGATTCACCTGACGCAGCGCCTTGAAGCCCACCATCCACGTCCCCACCACGCCCAGCGTGCACAGCCCGCCAATCACCGCTGCGGGCACTGCGCCCCAGAGCGCTGCGCTGCTGCCGGCGCGGAATTCGCCCAGTTCGTTGGAAGAGCCGATGAACAGCATGTTCACGGCGTTGACCCGGCCACGCATGTCATCGGGCGTCGAGAACTGCACCAGCGTCGAGCGGATGTACACGCTGACCATGTCCGCTGCCCCGGCGATCATCAGCGCCAGCAGCGACAGCCAGAACAGCGTGGACAGCGCGAACACCAGGTTCGCCAGACCGAACACCGCCACCGCGATGAACATGACCATGCCGACGTGACGGTCGAACGGCCGCACGCTCAGGTACAGGCCGGTCGCGACTTCGCCCAGACTCATCGCGCTGCGCAAGGCCCCGAGCCCCTGCGGACCCAGATGCAGGACTTCGTGCGCGTAGATCGGCAGCAGCGCTACCACGCCGCCCAGCAACACGGCGAACAGATCCAGCGAGATGGTCCCGAGAATGATCGGACGCGACCGAATGAACGCGATGCCGGCAGTGAAGCGTTTCCACGCCGTGGATTCGAGGATCTGCTTCTTCCCGGCGTACAGCACCGGTACCCGGGTCAGCAACAGCACGCCGGCGATGAAGCTGGCCATGCACACCGTATACGTCAGCCCGCCGCCACCGGCGGCATACAAGCCACCGCCCACCAGAGGGCCGGCAATCGTGGCGATGCGCATGATCATGCTGTTGGTGGCAATTGCCGACGCCAGTTTTTCCCGAGGCACGACCTGCGGCAACAGGCTCTGCAGGGCGGGGCCGGTGAAGGCCCGGGCGCAGCCGAACAGGGCGAGCGTGGCGTAAATGAGTCGGGTGTCCTGGTGATGCGTGACCGAGAACAGCATCAGCATCAGGCTGCAAAATGCCTGCACGCTCCAACTGATGGTCAGGATCAACTTGCGGTCATAACGGTCGATCAGGTCGCCTGCGGGCATGAGCAACAGCAACATGGGAATGAACTGCGCAAGACCCACATACGCCAGCGAAATCGGGCTACGCGTCATGTCGTATACCTGCCAGGCGACGACCACGGCCTGGATCTGCATGGCGAACACGGCGGCAAGGCGGGCCGTCAGGAAAGCGAAAAAGCCAGGCTGGCGAATGACGCTTTCAGAGGAGGATTCTGAAGCTGGGGCAGGCGATTCGGAACTCAAGGCAGGACATCCATCAAATCGAAAGACGGCCGAGTGTTATACACCTGTAAGCAGATGTGTGCCGCTTACTGTCATAAATTTAATGATGAAAGCGGCGGGACATAAGGCCTGTGCATACCCCAAGGACCTGGCCCAGCGCTGTAGAACCGGCTTCAGCCGGGAAGAGGCCGGTGAATGCTTTAGAGATGCGGCGTCTGGAAATCAGTCATCGCGAGCAAGCTCACTCCCACAGGATTTGTGTCTGGCCGGAGCATTCGGCAAGGGCCGGAGATTCGCGTACGTGTGAGCCAACTGTCTTTAATGCACCCTTCGATTAACGCCGTAACCCCCGCCGCCTTCCCGGCTAAAGCCGGTCCTACGAAAAGCTCGCGGCGTCCGTAGGACCGGCTTCAGCCGGGAGGATACCGGTGAATGCTGTAGAGATACGGCGTCTGGAAATAAGCTATCGCGAGCAAGCTCAGTCCCACATGTATCTCCGGACAGACACAAACCTTGTAGGAGCGAGCTTGTTCGCGATGGCGTCGGTGCATTGAACATCGATGCACCTGACACGGCCCGTCGCGAACTCGCTCCCAGAGTGCGGATATGACACAGGAACAGCAGATCAGCGCCGAACCAGCAACACGCCCGATTCCATGTGGTGCGTATACGGAAACTGGTCGAACAGCGCGCAGCGCTCCACCCGATGGGTGTCGTGCAGTTGAGCGATGTTGGCGGCCAGGGTTTCCGGGTTGCAGGAGATATACAGAATGCGCTCGAACCGTCGGGTCAGCTCGCAGGTGTCGGGGTCCATCCCTGCGCGAGGTGGATCGACGAAAACGCTGCCGAAGTCGTAGCTTTTCAGATCGACCCCTGCCAGACGGCGGAATGGACGCACGTCATTGAGCGCCTCGGTCAGCTCTTCGGCGGACAGACGCACCAGCGTGACGTTGTCCACCGCGTTGTCCGCCAGGTTGCTCAGCGCTGCATTGACCGACGTCTTGCTGATTTCCGTCGCGAGGACTTTGCGCACCCGTGTCGCCAGCGGCAAGGTGAAGTTGCCGTTGCCGCAATACAGCTCCAACAGGTCATCGTCACGCTGGCCCAGTGCTTCGTAGGCCCAGCTCAGCATCTTCTGGTTCACGGTGCCGTTAGGCTGGGTGAACGCACCTTCCGGCTGGCGATAGCTGAAAGTGCGGCCCGCGACTTCCAGCTCTTCGGTCACGTAGTCGCGACCCACCACCAGGCGCTGGCCCTTGGAGCGACCGATGACACTGACGCCGAGATCTGCCGCCAGTTGTTCGGCCTCCAGCTTCCAGGCGTCATCCAGCGGGCGGTGGTAGCACAGCGTGATCATGCCGTCGCCCGCCAGCGTGGTCAGAAAATCCACTTGGAACAGCTTGTGATTAAGCGTCTTGCTGGCTTCCCAGCGTTCGCGCAGCACAGGCATCAGCGCGTTGATCTGCTGACTGGCGATCGGGAAATCATCGATCAGGATCGGAGTGTGCTTGTCGCCGGGAGCGAACATCGCATAGTGCCGCTTGCCGTCGTCGCGCCACAGGCGGAACTCGGCGCGCAGGCGGTAATGCTCGCGCGGCGAATCGAACACCTGAGCTTGCGGCGCGTCGAACGGCGCGAGCAATTCACGCAGACGGTCGGCTTTTTCATCGAGCTGAAGGGTGTAGCTCGAAGGGTCGAACGTAGAACTCATGGATAGAAGCCCAGCTTGATCACGAACAGGATCGACAGCACGACCAGCGCCGAATTCAGCTCACGGCCGCGTCCCGACAACAGCTTGATCACTGTCCAGGAAATGAAACCAAAGGCGATGCCGTTGGCGATGGAGTAAGTGAACGGCATCGCCAGCGCGGTGATGACCACCGGCGCGGCTTCGGTGATGTCGTCCCAGTTGATTTCAGCCAGGCCCGAGGTCATCAGCACCGCAACGAACAACAGCGCAGGCGCCGTGGCGAACGCCGGAACGCTGCCGGCCAACGGTGCGAAAAACAGCGCCAGCAGGAACAGCACGGCAACCACGATGGCTGTCAGACCGGTACGACCACCGGCACTGACGCCGGCCGCCGATTCGATGTAACTGGTGGTGGTCGATGTGCCGAGCAGTGAACCTGCCATGGCGGCGGTGCTGTCGGCGATCAGGGCGCGGCCCATTTTCGGCATATGACCGTCCTTGCCCATCAGCCCCGCGCGCTTGGCGACGCCGATGAGGGTCCCCGAGTTATCGAAGAGGTCAACGAACAGGAACGAGAAGATCACGCTCACCAGACCGATGTTCAGGGCACCCGGAATGTCCAGCTGGAGGAAGGTCGGCGCCAGCGATGGCGGCATCGAAATCACGCCGCCAAACGGCGAGAAACCCAGCACGATGGAAATCACGGTGACGGCGAGAATGCCGATCAGCACCGCGCCGCGCACTTTCAGGGCGTCCAGTGCCACGATCAGTGCGAAACCGAGCGCGGCCAGGATCGGTGCCGGCTTGGCCAGGTCGCCCAGACCAACCATGGTCGCCGGGTTGCTGACCACGATTTCGGCGTTGTGCAGCGCGATCAGTGCCAGGAAAAGGCCGATACCGGCGGCGATCGCCGAACGCAGGGGCAGCGGGATGCTGTTGATGATCCATTCGCGGATCCGGAAGATCGACAGCAGGAAGAACATCACGGCCGAAATGAACACCGCGCCCAGCGCCACTTGCCAGGTGTGGCCCATGTGCAGCACGACGGTATAGGTGAAGAAGGCGTTCAGACCCATGCCCGGCGCGAGTGCGATCGGGTAGTTGGCGATCAGGCCCATGACTGTGGAACCGATGGCGGCGGCAAGGCAGGTGGCGACGAAGATGGCGCCCTTGTCCATGCCGGTCTCGCCGAGAATGCTCGGGTTCACGAACAGGATGTAGGCCATGGCCAGAAAGGTGGTGACCCCGGCCAGAATTTCGGTGCGCACATTGGTGTTATGTGCATTGAGTTGAAACAGCCGCTCCAGCATGTATGGCTCCCCGGTGACGCTCCGCGTCATTTATGTAATCGACTAAAACAGCAAAGCACAGCTAGCCGAAACGGCTTGCACAAATTCTGCCACTTGCAAAAAGCGGCGCATCATACCAGCGTCCCCCGCGATCCCGCACGCTCATCACAAACCGTGAACGTTTGCCAAAACCCGCAAGTCGTACCCCTTAAGACGCAGAGCATCACATGGCTATCAACTGCGCTGAACGAGTACCTACCGTGAGGTTTCCCCATGAGCGCGACGAACCAACAGGCCTTCGCAGAGCACACCATTGCCCTGACATTGAACGGCCAGACCAGACAACTGGAAGTACAGCCCTGGACCACCCTGCTGGACCTGCTGCGTGATCAGCTGGATCTGGTGGGTACCAAGAAAGGCTGCGATCACGGCCAGTGCGGCGCGTGCACCGTGTTGCGCGATGGCAAACGCATCAATGCCTGCCTGACACTGGCGGTGATGTGCGATGGCGCCGAGCTGACCACTGTCGAAGGTCTGGCCAGCGGCGATGTGCTGCACCCGATGCAGCAAGCCTTTATCAAGCATGACGCTTTTCAGTGCGGCTATTGCACGCCAGGTCAGATCTGCTCGGCCGTGGGCCTGGCCAATGAAGGTCGTGCGCGCACCGACGATGAAATCAAAGAATTGATGAGCGGCAATCTGTGCCGATGCGGCGCCTACAGCAACATTCGCGCAGCGGTCGAAGAGGTGTTGCCGCAGATGAGCGCGGCGCCAGACCAGGGAGGGCGTGGTCAATGAATCCGTTCAGCTACAGCAAGCCAGAAGACGTCAGCCAGGCGATCGACCTCGCAGGGCCGGCCAGTCGTTTCATCGCGGGAGGGACGAACCTTCTGGATCTGATGAAGGAAAACATCGCTCGCCCCGAGCATCTGATCGACATCACCGGGCTGCCGCTCAAGGAAGTGCGCGAGACGGCCGGCGGCGGAGTGATGATCGGCGCTTTGGTCAGCAATGCTGACCTGGCCTGGCATCCCTTGATCGAGCAGCGCTACCCGTTGCTGTCTCAGGCGATTCTGGCCGGTGCGTCGCCGCAGTTGCGCAACATGGCAAGCACTGGCGGCAATCTCTTGCAGCGCACCCGCTGCTACTACTTCTACGACGCAAGCGTGCCGTGCAACAAACGCGAGCCAGGCAGCGGTTGTCCCGCCAAAGACGGCTTGAACCGGATTCACGCAATCCTTGGCGCGAGCGCCGAATGCGTCGCCACCCATCCTTCGGACATGTGCGTGGCGCTGGCGGCGCTGGAAGCGGTGGTTCACGTCGAAGGCCGCGCAGGCAAACGCACCATCGAATTCGCAGATTTCCATCGTCTGCCCGAGGACGCACCGCAACGTGACAACCAACTGGCCGACGATGAGCTGATTACCGCCATCGAGCTGCCACCGGCGAGGTTCACCCAACACAGTCATTACCTGAAGATCCGCGACCGCGCGTCCTATGCCTTCGCCCTGGTCTCTGTCGCTGCAGCGTTGGAGCTGGATGGCGATGTGGTCCGCGATGCGCGCCTGGCATTGGGCGGCGTTGCGCACAAGCCGTGGCGCGACAAAGCAGTGGAGCAGCTGTTGGTGGGCAAGCCGGTGTCCCGTGAGAATTTCGTCGCGGTGGCCGATGCGATGCTGCGCGATGCTCAGCCGCTCGCGCACAACGCTTTCAAGATCAAGCTGGCGCGTCGCGCGATCGTGCGCGCCTTGAGCGATGCCGCTGTGGGAGGGCAATCCTGATGAACGCGAAAATGTCTCCACCTGAAACCACGTCGTCGCTGGGGCAACCGATGGACCGTGTCGACGGTCTGCTGAAAGTTACGGGGCAGGCGCGTTACGCCGGCGAATACCAGGAACTGGGCCTGCTGTACGCAAGCGTGGTCTCCAGCACCATCGCCAGCGGACGAATCGTCAGCATCGATACCTCAGCAGCCATGCAGGTGCCGGGGGTGGTTGCGGTGCTCGACCATACCAATCGTCCGCACATCGCCAGTTACGACAAGGACTACACCGACGCCGATTCAGCAGAAGGCTCGCCGTTCCGGCCATTTTACAACGACCGCGTGCTCTACAGCGGCCAACCTCTGGCGCTGGTGGTCGCCGATACGCTCGAACTGGCTCGCTATGCCGGGTCGCTGGTGCGCATCGAATACCAGGTCGATGGCCATGAGACCAATCTGGCTGCCGTGAAGGAAACGGCCCACACTGCGCCAGCCGAAACGCCGAAGCCTCGGGGCGATTTTCAGGCCGGTTTCGCCGGTGCGGCGGTGACCATGGACGCCCACTACACCACGCCGAACGAACACCACAACCCGATGGAACCTCATGCGTCTACCGTGCTGTACCGCGACGACGGCTGCCTGGAAATCCACGACAAGACCCAAGGCCCACAGAACTGTCAGGACTATCTGCACAAGGTATTCGGCCTGGGCAAGGACAAGATCCGGATCTTTGCAGCGTTTGTCGGCGGTGCATTCGGTTCCGGCCTGCGTCCCCAATATCAGTTGCCGCTGGCCGTGATGGCGGCTTTGCACCTGAAGCGTTCGGTCCGCCTGACGCTGACCCGCCAGCAGATGTTCACCTTCGGCTACCGCCCCAATACCTTGCAACGCCTGCGCCTGGGTGCATCGGCTGACGGCAAACTGGTCGCTGTCGGACACGATGTGATCGGCCAGACGTCGCGGTTCGAGGATTTCACCGAGCACGTGGTGGAGTGGAGCGGAATGCTCTACCAGTGCGACAACGTGCAGCTGACTTATAAACTGGCGCCGCTGGACGTCTATACGCCGCTGGACATGCGCGCGCCGGGCGCTGCGTCGGGCATGATCGGGCTGGAGTGCGCCATGGATGAGCTTGCCTGCGCGGCGGGCATTGATCCGGTGCAACTGCGCGTGGTCAATTTCGCCGAGCGCAACGGCAACGAGGACAAGCCGTATTCCAGCAAAGAGTTGCGCGCCTGCTACGAGCAGGGCGCTGAACGTTTTGGCTGGAGCAAGCGTAATCCTGAGCCACGCAGCATGCGCGAAGGTCGCCAGCTGGTCGGTTGGGGCATGGCGGGTGGCGTGTGGGAAGCCATGCAGATGAAGGCCAGCGCCAAGGCCAGCATCGACAGCGATGGCAAACTGACCGTCAGCAGCGCGACCACCGACATCGGGACGGGAACCTACACGGTCATGACGCAGATCGCGGCCGAAGCGGCGGGCGTGATGCCGCAGGACGTCACCTTCGTGCTGGGCGATTCGTCGTTGCCGACAGCGCCGCTTCAAGGCGGCTCTTTCACGGTCTCGTCCGTGGGGTCCGCGGTCCAGCAGGCCTGCCGCGCATTGCGCGCCAAATTGCTCGACGCCGTGCGCATGGCCAATCCGCAATATGCTGTCGTGGACATGGAAGACGTGGGCTTCGGCGATGGCTATCTGCATATCGACGACCAGCGCTTTTCCTACGCCGACATCGTCCGAGACTCCTCCCATGACGTGCTCGACGTTCAGATCGACTGCGAACCGGACGAGAAACGCGAAGGCTACGCGACCGCGACCCATTCGGCAGTGTTCGCCGAGGTACGGGTCGATGAAGACCTGGGCACCGTTCGCGTCAACCGCGTGGTCAGTGCAGTGGCGGCGGGAAGGGTCGTCAATCCGAAGATGGCGCGCAGTCAGATACTCGGTGGCGTGGTGTGGGGCATCAGTCAGGCCCTGCAGGAAGAGTCTCAGACCGATCACAACCTGGGGCGCTTCATGAACCACAGCCTGGCCGAATATCACATCCCGGTGAACGCCGACATCGGCGACATCGATGTGCTGTTCGTCGAGGAGAACGACAGCATCGTCAACGACCTGGGCTCCAAAGGGGTCGGCGAAATCGGCATCGTCGGTGTGGCTGCCGCGATCGCCAACGCCATCTTCCACGCTACCGGCAAGCGGGTTCGGGAGTTCCCGATTACGCTGGATAAAGTGCTGTAACCACAGCGCCTTGCACAGGCACGCACCGACCCGCGTCTGCAACGCATCAGGCTTATAGAGGGAAGCCTGATGTGTACCCGCCGCGGGCGGGTGCGATCCTGCAATCTGCTCATCCTCACTGCTCATTCAATGTCGCCCCAGTGCAAGCACAGGTCGCGCTGGTGCGCTTCGTGCAGGGGGCTGCTGCGTAATTTGCATCTACGCGGCAACATTCGAATTGCCGTGGGTCTTGAAGCCTTAGAAAACTGCCGCAAAGAGCTGAATAAAATAACGAGCCGACCCGAGGAGCACGCATGAAGAGATTTATTCGTCACATCAGTTGCGGTGTGTTGATGCTGAGCAGCACCGTGTTGCTGGCGGCGGAGCCAGCCAAGTGCCAGAGCGTGCGCATGGGCGTGGTCAACTGGACCGACGTGGTCGCCACCAGCGCCGTCGCGCAGGTCTTGCTGGAGAACATGGGTTACGACGTCAAACAGACCAGTGCGGCCCAGCAGATCGTTTTCGGGGGCCTGCGTGACGATCGTCTCGACGTGTTCCTGGGCTACTGGAAACCGGCGATGGACAAGAACATCGCGCCGTTCGTGGCCGCCAATCAGGTGAAAGTCCTCGACGCCCCAAGCATGAGCGATGCCCAGGCAACGCTTGCCGTGCCCGATTATGTGGCCGCAGGCGGGCTGAAAACCTTTGCCGACATCGCCAAATTCAAGGACAAGCTCGGTGGCAAGATCTACGGCATCGAGCCGGGCACCGGCGCCAACGCCAACATCAAAGGCATGATCGACAAGAACCAGTTCGGGCTCGGCGGTTTCCAGCTGGTCGAATCCGGCGAGGCGGGCATGCTGGCGGCGGTTCAGCGTGCGATCAAGCGTAACGAATGGGTGGTATTCGTCGGCTGGACCCCGCACCCGATGAACATCAACATGAAGATCGCCTACCTGACCGGCAGCGAAGACGTGTTTGGCCCGGACGAAGGCGCCGCGACCGTGTCAGTGGTGACCGCCCCGGATTACGCGACCCGTTGCCCGAACGTCAGTAAACTGATGAGCAATCTGAAATTCACGGCGGCGCAAGAGAGTCAGATGATGGTGCCGATCATGGACCGCAAGGCGCCGAACGATGTTGCCAAACAGTGGCTCAAGGATCATCCGGACGACATGCGCCGCTGGCTCGATGGCGTCACCACGTTTGACGGGAAGGATGCAGTGGCTGCCGTACAGGTTGCCGTCAACAAATAAGCGGCGCACTGGCTGATCACCTGGCAGTCCGGCCTGTCGGCAGCGTCCTCAGTGACGACTGCCAACAGGCCGGACTGCTTCGTGCGCTTGTCGGCTGCGCTTGAGCGGTTCAACGCTGAGGGGAGCGCTGTCATGCCTTACCGACTTTCAACCGCCATGGCTGACTTCATTGCGCGAACGCTGAGCTTCAGCAGCGACGCGCCTGATTTCAATGACCAGCGCCGTGCTTATTCGCGCATGTGCGAAGCCTTCACCCCGGCGCGCCCGGAAGGGCTGGAGGTCCGGGATTTCACCTTGGCTGGCGTGCCCGTGCGCAGCTATCGGCCGCATCTTCTTTCCCCTGAGCACCCGGCGCCGTGCGTGGTTTACCTGCATGGCGGTGGCTGGGTGGTGGGTGACCTCGATTCCCATGACTTCCTGACCGCCGCGCTGGCAGCCGATCTCAATGCGGTGGTGATTGCCGTGGATTACCGTCTGGCGCCGGAGCATCCGTTTCCGGCCGGTTTCGGCGATTGCCTGGCAGTCTGGCATGCGGTGCAGATTCAGGCCCAACGGCTGGATATCGATCCGCGTCGGGTGGCCATTGCCGGAGACAGCGCGGGCGGCAATCTTGCCGCCGCCGTCTGCCTGGCGTTGCGTGATGCCGGCGACCGGCAGCCGGTGGGTCAAGCCCTGATTTATCCCGCGCTGGGCGGCGCGGATAACCTGCCTTCGCGTACCGAATGCGCTGACGCGCCCATGCTCAGCACCGCTGAGCTGGCGTTTTATGATCAGCTCTACATGAAGGAGGGCGAGCGTTCATCCTACGCCATGCCGCTGCAGGCGACTGACTTCCGCGGTCTGGCGCCAGCATTTATCGCCGTCGCCCAATTCGATCCGCTCCGCGACGACGGCGTCTGCTACGAGCGCGCCCTGCGCGAAGCGGGCGTCACGACTGAATTCGATGCGGGGCCGGGGCTGGTGCACGGCAGCCTGAGGGCGAAGGGACTGGCGCCGGAGGTCGACGATCTCTACCGGCGACTTGTCTCGGCTTTGCTGGGATTTATTCGTTCGCCGTTGTAGGCAATCACCTCGGGGAAGACGGCTCACGGCAGCCGGATCGCCCCGGCGAAATTGCCCGGCCCGCGCGGCAGCCCTGCGTGTCGGGCGCCGTGCGATCCTTGCCAGAACACTCAACTGATCCGATCACACGCGAACTGCTCTGCATCTGAAGGTGAGGCAACTCGCCACGCGACAAAAGACCACGCGGAGCATGTGACAAAATGAGACTACTCTTTGAGGGTCGGTTGACCTGAATCAATGTCTTTACACGTATTGATTGACCGGGCCGCTTGACACAACTCCCGCGTCAACAACCTGAGCGCGAACCAAAAAGAACAAACGCACAACATCGCACTCAATAAATCCGTGGGGGCAGATGCTGCAGGCCCCGAGGTCTGAAGCCGGTTTCACCTGATAGAGGAAGACCTATGTTCGGTTTAGAGGCACTCGATCTCGCCCGAATTCAGTTTGCATTCACTGTTTCATTTCACATCCTGTTCCCTGCCATCACCATCGGTCTGGCGAGCTTCCTTGCCGTGCTCGAAGGCCTGTGGCTGAAAACCCACGACAATACCTACCGCGACCTCTACCACTTCTGGTCCAAGATATTTGCCGTGAACTTCGGGATGGGCGTGGTCTCCGGGCTGGTCATGGCGTATGAATTCGGCACCAACTGGAGTCGATTTTCCGATTTCGCAGGGGCGATCACCGGCCCGTTGCTGACCTATGAGGTGCTGACCGCCTTCTTCCTGGAAGCAGGCTTTTTGGGAGTCATGCTGTTCGGCTGGAACCGCGTGGGTCGTGGGCTGCACTTCTTCGCCACTGCGATGGTCGCAGTCGGCACGTTGATCTCGACCTTCTGGATCCTGGCCTCCAACAGCTGGATGCAGACGCCTCAGGGCTTCGACATTGTCGATGGTCGCGTCGTGCCGGTTGACTGGCTGGCCGTCATCTTCAACCCGTCGTTCCCTTACCGCCTTGCGCACATGGCAATTGCCGCGTTCGTCGCCACCGCTTTCTTCGTCGGCGCTTCGGCGGCATGGCATTTATTGCGCGGTCGCGATAACCCGGCCATTCGTCGCATGTTGTCGATGGCCATGTGGATGGCGCTGATCGTCGCGCCGATTCAGGCGATGGTCGGCGACGCCCACGGTCTGAACACCCTGGAACATCAACCGGCCAAGATTGCCGCCATTGAAGGGCACTGGGAAAACGTCGGTGACGAACCGACCCCGCTGATCCTGTTCGGCATTCCGGACATGAAAGAGGAAAGGACCAAGTACGCGATCGAGGTTCCTTACCTTGGCAGCCTGATCCTGACCCACAGCCTGGATAAACAGATTCCGGCGCTCAAATCGTTTCCACCAGAAGACCGTCCTAACTCCACCATCATTTTCTGGTCATTCCGGGTGATGGCTGGCCTGGGCATGCTGATGATTGCGGTCGGTCTGTGGAGCGCCTGGCTGCGCTGGCGCGGCGGGTTGTACAGCAACCGGCTGTTCCTGAGGCTGGTGATGTGCATGGGGCCGTCCGGTCTGATCGCCCTGCTGGCAGGCTGGTTCACCACTGAAATCGGGCGTCAGCCATGGGTCGTCTACGGCCTGATGCGCACCGCCGATGCATCGTCCAACCACAGCGTCGGGCAGATGAGTCTGACCCTCGTGCTGTTCGTGGTGGTGTACTTCGCGCTGTTCGGTACTGGCTTCGGCTACATGATGCGTCTGGTGCGCAAAGGGCCGAAAACCCATGAAGGCGATGATACGCCGCATGGCGGACCTGGCCAGCAGCGCACACCCGCACGTCCTCTCTCCGCCGCCCATGAAGGCGACGGCGAAGGCGAACCTTCCAGCCTGCGTGAGGGGAACTGAGCCATGGGTATCGATCTTCCACTGATCTGGGCCGTGATCATCATCTTCGGCATCATGATGTACGTCATCATGGATGGCTTCGACCTCGGGATCGGAATCCTCTTTCCGTTCATGAAGGACAAAACCGACCGTGACGTGATGATGAACACCGTCGCGCCTGTCTGGGACGGCAACGAAACCTGGCTGGTGCTGGGCGGTGCGGGCCTGTTCGGCGCGTTCCCGCTGGCGTACTCGGTCGTCCTCGAGGCGTTGTATCTGCCGCTGATCTTCATGCTCATCGGCCTGATCTTCCGCGGCGTGGCCTTCGAGTTCCGCTTCAAGGCCACCGATGCCAAGCGTCATCTGTGGGACAAAGCGTTCATCGGCGGCTCGCTGGTGGCGACGTTCTTCCAGGGCGTGGCGCTGGGCGCATTCATCGACGGCATTCCGGTGGTAAACCGGGCCTATGCCGGCGGCGGGCTGGACTGGCTGACGCCGTTCTCGCTGTTCTGCGGTCTGGCACTGATCGTGGCGTACGCGCTGCTGGGCTGCACCTGGCTGATCATGAAAACCGAAGGTGACCTGCAAAAGGCCATGCACGACCTGGCGCGTCCGCTGGCGATCGTTCTGCTGGTCGTGATGGCGATCGTCAGCCTGTGGACGCCGCTGGCGCATCAGGACATCGCCGATCGCTGGTTCAGCATCCCGAACCTGTTCTGGTTCATGCCGGTTCCGGCGCTGGTGCTGCTGACCCTGTATGGCCTGTTCAAAGCGGTGGCACGCAACGCGCATTACACGCCGTTCCTGTTGACGCTGGTACTGGTCTTCCTCGGCTACAGCGGTCTGGGTATCAGCCTGTGGCCGAACATCGTGCCGCCGTCGATCTCGATCTGGGACGCCGCATCGCCGCCCCAAAGCCAGGGCTTCATTCTGGTCGGTACGCTGTTCATCATCCCGTTCATCCTGGGTTACACCTTCTGGAGCTACTACGTGTTCCGCGGCAAGGTGACCCACGAAGACGGCTACCACTGAGTACGGTCCGCGCCGATGCGTGCTGCATCGGCGCGGGATTTGAGACGAGGGTCCTGTGATGTCTGGCAAAGAATCTTTTCACGATAAACCTGCCCACGAAGAAGATCCCGCCAAGAACACGCCGCTGTGGAAGCGACTGGGCTGGCTGGCGATCATCTGGGCCGGGAGCGTCTTCGCGCTGTTCATCGTCGCCACCCTGTTGCGCATGTTCATGACGGCCGCCGGGATGAAGACTCACTGAGCGCGTCTTGCGCATTAAAAAACCCGCCTCGGCGGGTTTTTTAATGGCCGGCCATTCATTCGTCTGGCCAGACGCTGTGCCTGCAGTCGAGATTACTTGCGCGCTTTGAGAATGACGAATTTGGGCGTCGCCGCCACTTGCTCGACACCCCTGAACAGCCGTGCCAGTTTGCTGTGATAGCCCAGATGCCGGTTGCCGACGATGTACAGCGATCCCCCCGTTACCAGCGCCGAGCGCGCTTGCTGGAACATCCGCCAGGCAAGGAAGTCGCCCACGACCTGCTGTTGATGGAAGGGTGGATTGCACAGCACCACATCGAGCGAATCGGCTTCCTGGCCCGCCAACCCATCGGCGGCCCGGATCACCGCAGGTCGCTCACTCAGCGCCAGGTCCCAGTTCTCCCGGGCCGATTGCACGGCCATGAACGACTCGTCCACCAGCGTGTAATGGGCATCCGGGTTCGCCAGCGCGCTCGCGATCGCGAGCACGCCATTGCCGCAGCCCAGGTCAGCCACCCGCGCCGATCCCAGATTGTTGGGCAAGTGGGGCAGAAACGCACGGGTGCCGATGTCCAGACCATCGCGGCAGAAGACGTTGGCGTGGTTGATCAACTCGATCTTCGGATCGTCCAGCGTGTAACGGGTGGGGAAGGGTGAAGCCTGGAATGGCTTGTCTTGCGGTGTGCAGAACAGCAGCCGCGCCTTCTTCACCGCAAGCGATGCCTGCACCGGCCCGATGTATTCCTCCATCAGCTCGCCCGCCGAGCGCGGCAGGTGCTTGATCATGCCTGCCGCAACCACTTTGGCGTTCGGCGCCAGCTGGCCTTGCAGACGAATCAATTGCTCCTCAAGCAGGGCAAGGGTTTTCGGGACGCGGATCAATACCCAGTCGAAGGGCCCCTGCAGCGGTTCGCTCGCAGGAATCACCGGCACGGCATCGTAGGCCTGATCGTTGCGCACAAGATTCTTCTCGAGCGCCTGCACGCCCAGAAACGAGTCGGTACTACTGAACACTGCCGCGTGGGGCGCCAGACTGGCGGCCAGTGCGCCGAAATTGTCATTGAGCACCAGCACGCGGGTCTGAAGCGTCAGCCCATGTTCGGCCACATGATTGAGCAAGTATTCGTCAGCGGCATCGAAAGCCTGCAAAGGCTCGTCCGACTGCTCCGGCTGGCGGATCAGGTCAAGCTGGGCAAAGGGCGTGGTAAGCAGGGGCATGAGCGGAAAAATCCATCGTTGAGGACGCAATCAGAATCGGCGTGGGTCACGTAAGCGCCGCAGTGATCGGGCTCGCGAAAAGCGCCGATTTTACGTGTTTTCTGTGCGTTCGTATCCGAGGTTTTTCCAGTCGGGGCCGCGTGCCTCAAAACAGCCCTCTGCGGGCTGCTTTCACCACTGCGCAGGTCTTGTTGGCAACGCCGAACTTTTGAATCGCGCGGCCAATGTGATAGTTCACGGTGCGGGTTTTCAACTCCAGAATCATCGCGACTTCCGCTGCTGTCTTGCCTTCGGCGGACCATTTCAGTACTTCGACTTCTCGTACGGTGAGGCCGTCGTGCTCAGCACTCACGACCTCCATGCGTGAGGTTGCAGCCATCATGTCTTCCATCATCAGCCTCCAGGCCGGATCGCGCTTTCGTCCATGTGATCAAAGTCTAGGAAGAAAATAAGGACGCGATACACGCATCCATCGCAGTCTGGCGCCGGGACATGTTGACCTGTCCGACTCGCTACAGCGACCCCTCATCGAATCAACGGGTTACGACGCACGTCAGGTTGCTGAGAGCTTGGCGCGATAGCCCCAATAGCCAAACAATCTTAAAAGCGAGGCGGGCGCTTCGTGATACCACTACAAACCTGCGGTGTTTATCCGCGTCGGTTTGCGGGAAACTGGATGTCCGTTTGGAATGACAGGAGCCAGGAGCGCCTCATGACTGCCAGTGCAGAGAAATTCACCCGGCAAACGCTGCTGGACGTTACCCCGCTGACGCCAAGTCTGTTTACCTTTCGTACGACGCGGGATGCTGGTTTCCGCTTCACCGCCGGACAATTCGCACGACTGGGCGTGACCAAGGCCGACGGCAGCACGGTCTGGCGGGCGTACTCGGTCGTCTCTTCGCCGTTTGATGAGTTTCTTGAGTTTTTCTCCATTGTCGTACCGGGCGGCGAGTTCACCAGCGAGCTGAGCAGGCTGCGCGAAGGCGACACGCTGATGGTAGAAAAGCAGGCGGTCGGGTACCTGACGCTGGATCGATTTACCGATGGCCGCGATCTCTGGATGTTGTCCACCGGTACCGGCGTGGCCCCGTTCCTGTCGATACTTCAGAACTTCGAAGTGTGGGAAAAATTCGAGCGGATCATTCTGGTGTACAGCGTTCGTGAGGCGAAGGAGCTGGCGTATCAGCAACTGATCGCTGAGCTGACCCAGCGCGACTATCTGGCCGAATACGCGCACAAGTTCCGGTTCATCGCGACCGTCACTCGCGAAGAGCTTCCCGGCGCGCTGCATGGTCGCATCACGACGTTGATCGAGAACGGTGAGCTGGAACAGGCTGCCGGGATAACGCTTGGCCCGGAGCATTCGCGCGTGATGATCTGCGGCAATCCACAGATGATCGAGGACACCCGTGCAGTGCTCAAGACCCGCGACATGCGCCTGGCCTTGACCCGCAAGCCGGGGCAGATCGCAGTCGAGAATTATTGGTAGGGCGGGTATCAGCTGGCGGACGCGTCGCTGTGGAAGCGAATTCATTCACCAGACGCCGTGACATCCTGCCAAAGACCTGGCGTCTGACGGTCCGCACCGCGAATGAATTCCTTCCCAGAGTTTCCCGCCTAGCTGCGCGGGCTATGGCCAGGCGCTTTGCTTAGACCAACCGGTCTGGCGTCACCTGAATCGGCGCGGCGGGTTTGTCGTTCTGCTCCTTGAGCAGGTCGCGGATTTCGCCCAGCAGCACTTCCTCTTTGCTGGGAGTCGGCGGAAGCGTTGGAGCCTTGGCCTCTTCGCGTTTCAGACGGTTGATCGCCTTGACGCCCATGAAGATCGCGAACGCGACAATGATGAAATCGACCACGGTCTGGATGAATTTGCCGTAGGCCAGAACCACAGCGGGGGCATTGCCTTCGGCAGCGCGCAGGGTCACGGCCAGATCGCTGAAGTCCACGCCGCCGATCAGCAGCCCCAGGGGCGGCATGATTACATCGCCGACGAACGACGAAACGATCTTGCCGAATGCCGCGCCAATGATGATACCGACGGCCATGTCGACCACATTGCCTTTGACGGCGAAGGCTTTGAACTCGCTTAGTACGCTCATGGGTGTATTCCTTTGTTACAGATGAGTGTTGTGGATGCAGTGTATGTCAGCTATCTGCATCCCGCGTAATCCCTGCAATCGACCGGCTCATGCCCGGTTAGTTTTATTGAATCCCCCAAAAAAGTGGCCTGCGCCGGTGTCGTACGCAGCGACTTGAGGCATGGGTTATCATTGCCCCTTTTTTCGCGTCGGGGGTTTCATGGCCAAGGCCAAGCGCATGTATGGCTGCACCGAGTGCGGCGCGACCTTTCCCAAATGGGCCGGGCAATGTGGCGAATGCGGCGCCTGGAATACCCTGGTCGAAACGGTCATCGACAGCAGCACGGCGGCGGCCCCGAGCGGTCGCGCGGGCTGGACCGGCCAACAGGCGCAGATCAAGACCCTGGCCGAGGTCAGCGTCGAGGAAATTCCGCGGTTCTCCACTAATTCGACCGAACTTGACCGTGTGCTGGGCGGCGGCCTGGTCGATGGTTCGGTGGTGCTGATCGGCGGCGATCCGGGCATCGGCAAATCGACGATCCTGTTGCAGACCCTGTGCGCCATTGCCGAGCGCATGCCTGCGTTGTACGTGACCGGCGAAGAATCGCAGCAGCAGGTCGCCATGCGCGCCCGGCGCCTCGGGCTGCCCCAGGACAAGTTGCGGGTGATGACCGAGACCTGCATCGAAACCATCATTGCGACAGCGCGCATCGAGCAGCCCAAGGTCATGGTGATCGACTCGATCCAGACCATCTTCACCGAACAACTGCAATCGGCGCCCGGCGGCGTGTCGCAGGTTCGGGAAAGCGCGGCGTTGCTGGTGCGTTACGCGAAACAGAGCGGCACGGCGATTTTTCTGGTTGGTCACGTGACCAAGGAAGGCGCGCTGGCGGGCCCGCGTGTTCTGGAGCACATGGTCGACACCGTGCTGTATTTCGAAGGCGAATCAGACGGTCGCCTGCGCCTGTTGCGTGCAGTGAAAAACCGTTTCGGCGCGGTCAACGAGCTTGGCGTCTTCGGCATGACCGACAGGGGGCTGAAAGAGGTCTCGAATCCCTCGGCGATCTTCCTCACCCGGGCGCAGGAAGAAGTCGCCGGCAGCGTAGTCATGGCAACCTGGGAAGGCACGCGGCCCATGCTGGTCGAAGTCCAGGCGCTGGTCGATGACAGCCACTTGTCCAATCCGCGTCGGGTCACGCTGGGCCTCGATCAGAACCGGCTGGCGATGCTGTTGGCGGTTCTGCACCGGCACGGCGGCATTCCGACCCATGATCAGGACGTTTTTCTCAACGTGGTAGGCGGGGTGAAGGTGCTGGAAACCGCCTCTGACCTCGCGTTGATGGCAGCCGTCATGTCCAGCCTGCGCAACCGCGCGCTGCCGGGGGATTTGCTGGTATTCGGCGAGGTGGGACTGTCGGGCGAAGTCCGTCCGGTGCCCAGTGGACAGGAACGCCTCAAGGAAGCGGCCAAGCATGGCTTCAAACGGGCAATCGTGCCCAAAGGCAACGCGCCAAAAGAGTCGCCGCCGGGCCTGACCGTGATCGGCGTGACTCGACTGGATCAGGCGCTGGATGCGTTGTTCGAGGAGTAATTCGGAGTACGCGACAAGAAACATTGCAGGAGCGCGCCTGCCCGAGAAAACATTCGTGCAGCCGCGACTAATGGGTCGGGTCCGCCATCGAATCGCGGGCAAGCGCGCTCCTGCAGAGGACTGGATTTCGGCCTACCGTCAAACCTCGATCAACGCCGCCAACTCCCGCTCCAGCTCGTCGTGATCGGCCAGATTCAGTTCGATCAGCCGACGCAGATGGGTGACCGAATCCAGTCCGATGTGCTCACACACGAACCCCAGATGGTCATGGTCGTCGTGGGTCAGGCGCACTTCCATCTGCACGTCGATATCGACGTTCAGGTGGATATCCACAATAAATGATTTGTCCGGGTCGCCAAGCCAGGGCGAAGGCCGCTCGATCAGCAGGCCCTTGAGCGAGAGATCGATCAAGTGAACGGGCCAGCTTTTATCGCCTTGGGTCAGTTCAGTCCTGGCGTCAAACGAGATGCGTTTAAAGCGCCGACGGTCTTCGTGGGATGCTGTCATGAGCCGACTTCTCCGGTGCGTGCTTGGCCATAGCTGAGTTGACTATAGGACAAAACCGGCGTCAGACCATCGTGGGGGGTGGCCTTTCGCTTCAGCAGCGCTAAACTCTTTTTGCTGCTCTAAATAAGTCCACTCAGCTGGAAATAAAAAATGAAAAATAATAATAGTCTGCTGCGCCATGTGCCCTGGCTGATTGTTGCGATTCTTGGGGCCTGGGCCCTGGGGGTAGTTGCATTGCGTCGCGGGGAGGCGATCAACGCACTCTGGATCGTGGTGGCTGCGGTGGCCATTTATCTGGTCGCCTATCGCTACTACAGCCTGTTCATCGCAACACGTGTCATGCAACTCGACCCGACCCGGGCTACGCCCGCGGTGCTCAACAACGACGGGCTCGATTACGTTCCCACCAATAAACACATCCTCTTCGGCCACCACTTTGCCGCCATCGCTGGCGCGGGCCCGCTGGTCGGTCCGGTGCTTGCCGCGCAAATGGGCTACCTGCCCGGCACGCTCTGGCTGATTGCCGGCGTGGTGCTGGCCGGTGCGGTGCAGGATTTCATGATCCTGTTCCTGTCCACTCGCCGTAACGGCCGTTCGCTCGGCGACATGGTCCGCGAAGAAATGGGCCGGATCCCCGGCACCATTGCGCTGTTCGGCTGCTTCCTGATCATGATCATCATCCTTGCGGTGCTGGCGCTGATCGTGGTCAAGGCCCTGGCGGAAAGCCCGTGGGGCATGTTCACGGTCATGGCGACCATCCCGATCGCGATGTTCATGGGCATTTACATGCGCTACATCCGCCCGGGTCGCATCGGCGAAATCTCTGTGGTCGGCGTGGTGCTGTTGCTGCTGTCGATCTGGATCGGCGGTCAGGTCGCGGCCAGCCCTGAATGGGCGCCGCTGTTCACCTTCACTGGCGTGCAGATCACCTGGATGCTGGTCGGTTATGGCTTCGTCGCCGCCATGCTGCCAGTCTGGCTAGTGCTTGCGCCCCGTGATTACCTGTCCACTTTCCTGAAGATCGGCACCATCATCGCTCTGGCGATCGGCATTCTGATCCTCGCGCCCGAGTTGAAAATGCCGGCGTTGACCCAGTTCACCGACGGTTCCGGCCCGGTCTGGAAGGGCACGCTGTTCCCGTTCCTGTTCATCACCATCGCCTGCGGTGCGGTGTCGGGCTTCCACGCGCTGATCTCTTCGGGCACTACGCCCAAGCTGCTGGATAACGAAGTCAACGCGCGCTACATCGGTTACGGCGGCATGCTGATGGAATCGTTCGTGGCGATCATGGCCATGGTGGCCGCGTCGGTCATCGAGCCCGGTGTGTACTTCGCGATGAACAGCCCGGCGGCCATCGTCGGCACGGACGTCAACGCGGTCGCGCAGATGGTCAGCAGTTGGGGCTTCGTGATCACCCCGGATCAGCTGGTTGCAACGGCCAAGGACATCGGTGAAAACACTATCCTGGCCCGTGCCGGTGGTGCGCCGACGCTGGCGGTGGGGATAGCGCAGATCCTCCATCAGGCTTTCCCCGGCCAGAACACCATGGCGTTCTGGTACCACTTTGCGATTCTGTTCGAAGCGCTGTTCATCCTGACCGCAGTGGATGCCGGTACCCGCGCCGGTCGTTTCATGCTGCAGGACTTGCTCGGCAGCTTCGTGCCCGCGCTGAAACGTACTGAGTCCTGGACCGCCAACGCCATCGGCACCGGTGGTTGCGTCGCGTTGTGGGGCTACTTGCTGTATCAGGGCGTGATCGATCCGCTGGGCGGCATCAACACACTGTGGCCGCTGTTCGGCATCTCCAACCAGATGCTCGCCGGGATCGCGTTGATGCTGGCAACGGTCGTGCTGATCAAGATGAAGCGCCAGCAGTATGCATGGGTGACCATCCTGCCCGCGTCGTGGCTGCTGATCTGCACCGTGACCGCAGGCTTCATCAAGCTGTTCGATTCCAACCCGGCGGTGGGCTTCCTGGCGCTGGCGAAGAAGTACAGCGCGGCGGCCGATGCCGGTCAGGTGCTGGCGCCTGCCAAGAGCATGGAGCAGATGCAGCACGTGATCTTCAACGCCTACACCAACGCGGCACTCACCACGCTGTTCCTGTTCGTGGTGTTGAGCATCCTGTTCTACGCGATCAAAGTGGGTCGCGCGGCATGGGTGAAGAAAGAGCGTACCGACAAGGAAGCGCCATTCCAGGCCTTCCCGAAAACCCACTGAGTGCGCTGTGAGGCGAGGAGCTGCGTATGTTCAATGATCTGAGTCGTCTGGGTAAGTACCTCGGCCAGGCCGCGCGTCTGATGGTCGGGATGCCTGACTACGACAATTACGTCGAGCACATGCAGAACAAACACCCGGACAAGCCGGTGATGTCGTACGAAGCGTTCTTTCGCGAACGTCAGGACGCACGCTACGGCGGCAAGGGTGGGCCCAAGTGCTGTTGATGGCTTAGGCTGTCGACACGTTTGACTGACGCGCCACGCTTGTCGTGGCGCGTTTTCATTTGGATACTTTTATTGTTTGTGCCGACGCCTCGCGAACCCATTCGCGCCACAAGCGTGCGTCGGCGCGCATCTGATTGCAGGAGTCGGCATGACCGTTTCGCAACCCATTCCCGTCACGGTGCTGAGTGGCTTTCTCGGCGCAGGCAAGACTACGTTGCTGCGTCACCTGCTCAAGGAAGAGCACGGCTTGAAGATCGCCGTGATCGAAAACGAATTCAGCGACGCAGGCGTCGACACCCAATTGCTCGGCAATGAGCCCGTGCAAGTGATGACCCTGTCCAACGGCTGCGTGTGCTGCACCATCCACACCGATCTCACCAAGGCACTGGTTCTGCTGCTGGAGCGGCTGGACAGCGGCGCTATTTCCTTTGACCGGCTGGTGATCGAATGCACCGGGCTGGCCGATCCGGCGCCTGTCGCCCAAACTTTCTTCATCGATGAAGAGCTTCGCGAACGCTACATCCTCGACGGCATCATCACGCTGGTCGACGCGGCCCATGCCGACACTCATCTGGAGCAAACCATCGCCCAGGCGCAGATCGGATTTGCCGACCGCCTGCTCGTGAGCAAGACCGATCTGGTAGACGAGGCCACGTTCACTGCCCTGAGCGAGCGCCTGACACGAATCAACCGCCGCGCGCCGATACGCGTGGTCGAGCATGGCAAGATCGATCTGGCCGAACTGCTGGATGTGCGTGGGTTCAACCTGAATGCCGACGTCGGGGGCATGATTTTGCGCCCTGCGGCGCCAGCGGGCCGATCGATCGACCGCATCAGCAGCCTGGTCCTGCGCAGTGACAAGGCGCTGGATATCGACAAACTCAGTGAGTTCATGAACACGCTGCTGGAAGACCACGGCAAGCAATTGCTGCGCTACAAGGGCGTCCTCAACATCGCGGGCGAAGACCGCAAGCTGGTGTTTCAGGGCGTGCTGAAACTGTATGGCTTCGACTTCGACGTGGAGTGGGCGCCCGATGAACAACGCGAAAGCGTGATCGTGTTCATTGCCGATGACTTGCCGGAAGAAAAGATACGAGAAGGGTTCGCCAAAGTGGCGGCTGGCTGAGTCCTCATGCGCACTGCCTAACCTTGCACGAGCGCTTGCCCGCGAATACATGACGCGCCTACAAGGGATTTGTGGCGTTGCGAAGTTGTGGGAGCGTGGCTTGTCCCGCGATCGGCGACGCAGTCGTCGTAAAACCTGCGCATGCGGTCTGCCTGATGTACCGCGTCGTCCGATTCTGCTGCCGCTGCGCGCCAGATCGCGAGCAAGCCACGCTCCTACAAGGGATTTGTGGCGTTGCGAAGTTGTGGGAGCGTGGCTTGTCCCGCGATCGGCGACGCAGTCGTCGCAAAACCTGCGCATGCGGTCTGTCTGATGCGCCGCATCATCCGATTCTGCTGCCGCTGCGCGCCAGATCGCGGGACAAGCCACGCTCCTACAAGGGATTTGTGGCGTTGCGAAGTTTTGTGTCGAGCGCAGAATTTATAGGAGAGAACATGCTCGCGAACTTGACGCACTACCTGTGGGAGCGTGGCTTGTCCCGCGATCGGCGACGCAGTCGTCGTAAAACCTGCGCATGCGGTCTGTCTGATGCACCGCGTCATCCGATTCTGCTGCCGCTGCGCGCCAGATCGCGGGCAAGCCACGCTCCTACAGGGGATTTGTGGCGTTGCCAGAATTTGTGTCGAGCGCAGAACTTGTGGGAGTGAGCTTGCTCGCGATCGGCGACGCAGTCGTCGTGAACACGGGCCATGCGGTCTGTCTGATGTACCGCGTCCCAGGACCAAGCGCTCCTACGAAAAGTGCGCCCTGAAACAAAAAGCCCGGCTCTGGAGCCGGGCTTTTTCATGCCACTGCTGCTGCGTCAGATCACGCGCCGTAAACCGGCAGCTTGGCGCAGATGGCTTTGACTTTCTCACGAACGGCGTCGATGACCGCTTCGTTGTTCAGGTCAGCCAGGATGTCGCAGATCCAGCCCGCCAGCTCCTTGCACTCTGCTTCCTTGAAGCCGCGAGTGGTCACGGCCGGGGTGCCGAAGCGCAGGCCGGAGGTGACGAACGGGGAGCGCGGATCGTTAGGCACGGAGTTCTTGTTCACGGTGATGAAGGCTTTGCCCAGCGCGGCGTCAGCATCTTTACCGGAGATGTCCTGCTTGATCAGCGACAGCAGGAACAGGTGGTTTTCGGTCCCGCCGGACACCACGTCGAAACCGCGCTCGATGAACACGCCAGCCATGGCCTTGGCGTTTTTCACGACTTGCTGCTGGTAAGCCTTGAACTCTGGCTGCAGCGCTTCCTTGAAGCAGATCGCTTTAGCGGCGATGACGTGCTCCAGAGGACCGCCCTGGCCACCCGGGAATACAGCGGAGTTCAGCTTCTTCTCGATCTCGGCGTTGGCGCGCGCCAGGATCAGGCCGCCACGTGGGCCGCGCAGGGTTTTGTGGGTGGTAGTGGTGACCACGTCCGCGAATGGAACCGGGTTCGGGTAGACACCAGCGGCGACCAGACCGGCCACGTGGGCCATGTCGACGAACAGGTAAGCGCCGACCTTGTCAGCGATGGCGCGGAAACGCGGGAAGTCCAGAATCTGCGAGTACGCCGAGAAACCGGCCACGATCATCTTGGGCTTGTGCTCGACCGCCAGACGCTCGACTTCGTCGTAGTCGATCAGGCCGTTGCCATCGATGCCGTACTGAACTGCGTTGTAGAGCTTGCCCGAGGAAGACACGCTGGCGCCGTGAGTCAGGTGACCGCCGTGGGCCAGGCTCATGCCCAGAATGGTGTCGCCAGCGTTGAGCAGGGCCAGGTAAACGGCGCTGTTGGCCTGGGAACCGGCGTGCGGCTGAACGTTGGCGTAGTCGGCACCGAACAGCTCTTTGGCGCGATCGATGGCCAGTTGCTCGACGATGTCGACGTATTCGCAGCCACCGTAGTAACGCTTGCCTGGGTAGCCTTCAGCGTATTTGTTGGTCAGCACCGAACCCTGGGCTTCCATGACAGCAGGGCTTGTGTAGTTTTCCGAGGCGATCAGCTCGATGTGCTCTTCCTGGCGCTTGGCTTCTTGTTCCATAGCGGCATACAGGTCGGAGTCGTACTTGGCGATAGTCAAATTACGGCTGAACATGGCGGTCCTCGGGGATCGGGCAGTAGAAAAGGGGGGCATTCTACAACATCGGGTTTTATCTGGCATATGAAAGCCAGTCATGTCTTGGACAAGCGGTTTTCATCCAGACTGACGCGGCACCTGTAGGAGTGAGCTTGCTCGCGATTCGGTGTATCAGTCTCCGCATTTCTGTCAGGACGACCGCAATCGCGAGCAAGCTCACTCCTACAGAGGGGAGCTGCTTCTAATCGAGCATGAACAGCGCGTCATTGCTGAATTGCGCTTCGAAGCGGGTGGCCGGCATCGGGCGACCGAACAGGTAGCCCTGCACTTCGTCGCAGCCGTGTTCGCGCAGGAACTCGAGTTGTTCGTGGGTTTCCACGCCTTCCGCGATCACGGCGAGGTTCAGACTGTGAGCCATCGCAATAATGGCGCGGGCGATCTGAGCGTCTTGCTCGCCCGACGGCAGGCCGTCGACGAAAGTGCGGTCAATCTTGAGCACGTCGATCGGGAACTGTTTGAGGTAGTTCAGGGACGAGTAACCGGTGCCGAAGTCGTCGACCGCAATGCTCAGGCCGAGACGCTTGAGCCCCGCCAGGATCTGCATCGCTTCGCTGACTTCCCGCATGAGGATACTTTCGGTCAGTTCCAGCTCCAGGCAGGCAGGCGGCAGACCTGTCTCCTTGAGGATGTTGGCGATGCGCGTGCCCAGCTGGCCGTCGGAGAACTGCCGCGCCGAAATGTTCACCGACACTTTTGGCACCCGGACTTTCGCCTTATGCCACTCGCGCAGCTGCTGGCACGCCTGTTTGAGCACCCATTCGCCCACCTCGACCACCAGACCGAGCTCTTCGAGCACCGGAATGAAATCCCCCGGCGGCACCAGGCCGCGACGCGGATGGCGCCAGCGCAGCAGCGCTTCGGCACCGGTCAGGCGCTTGCCATCGCCGCTGAACTGCGGCTGGTAGTACAGCGTGAACTCTTCCTGCTCCAATGCATGACGCAGGTCGCTTTCCAGTTCCAGACGCTCCAGGGCGCTGGCGTTCATATCGGCCTGATAAAACTGGAAGTTGTTCTTGCCGCGCTCTTTGGCGTGGTACATCGCCGTGTCGGCGTTCTTCATCAGCTGGCTCAGTTCGTTGCCGTCCTGCGGGCTGAGCGCAATACCGATACTGGCGGTCACGAAGAACTCCCGGCCTTCCAGCACGAACGGTTTCACCAGACTGGCGAGAATCTGCTCGGCCACATGAATGGCACGTGTCAGTGCGGCCTGCTGCGAGGCGCCAGGTTGCAACAACAAGGTGAACTCGTCGCCGCCCATGCGCGCGACGGTGTCATCGTCGGCCACGCAGTCCAGCAGCCGCGAGGCCATTTCCTTGAGCATCCGGTCGCCGGCGGCATGGCCCAGCGAGTCGTTGATCGGCTTGAAGCGGTCCAGATCCAGAAACATCAGCACGACCCAGGCGTTCTGCCGTTCAGCCTGCTGCAGCGCAGTGTGCAGCCGATCCTGGAACAGCGTGCGGTTGGGCAGGTGGGTCAGGGCGTCGTAATAGGCCAGGCGATGAATGCGTTGCTCGCTGGCCTTGCGCTCGCTGATGTCACTGAAGAAGCACACGTAACTGGCCAGATCGCCTTCGTCGTCGAACACCGCGGTGATGCCGACCCAGGCCGGATAATGTTCGCCGTCGCGACGCTTGAGCCAAAGCTCACCTTCCCAACTGCCGCGCTGATGCAGTTGTTTGAGGATGTAGCTCATGTGCGCTTCTTGCTGGTCCTCGACCGTCAGCATGATCGGCAACTGGTCGAGCACCTGCGAAACGGCATAACCACTGACGCGACTGAACGCATCGTTGGCCTGAACGATGTAGCCGGCGGGGTCGGTGATCAGGATCGCCGAGGTCGAGTGCTCGAAAACCGTGGCCGCCATGCGCAGGTCTTTTTCTGCGCGGCGCTGCTGACTAATGTCACGGCCGACGCCGAGAACGCCTTCGAAGGTTCCGAATTCATCCCATACCAGCACCAGGCGCAATTCCACCGGAATCTTGCGCCCATCGGCGCGCAGGCAGTCGAAAAGGAACAACTGGGTGCCGATCTCTGTGCGCAATTCGGCGAGCGCTTCGGGTTGCGACAGCGACTTGCCGATGCGATGAAGCAGCGCCTGAAGTGCAACCAGTTGCTGCGGGTTGGCGATGATCGAGTTCCAGCCGTTCTCCAGAATCCAGTCGGCGCTGTAGCCCAATACGGCGTTGACCGAAGGGCTGACATAGTTGGGCTGAAGTCTCTGATCGGTGGAGAAGATCACGTCGCTGATGCTTTCAGCCAGCATCCGGTAGCGCTGCTCGCTGTCGCGTAACGACTGGCTGGCTTCGATCTGCTCCGTGATGTCCTTGGCCACCCCGATGATGCGAGTGACCTTGCCGTGTTTGTCCGGCGCCAGTGCCTGTTCGCGAATATCGAAGCGACGCCAGCGGCCCTGCCGGTCCCGAAAGCGCAACTGGCACTGCGTGAGGTCGCTGCGGCCTTCTTCGGTGCGTGCCAGACGCAAGAATTCGTATTGATCGGTGTCTTCCGGGTGCAGCAGGATTTCCCAGAAATACTCACCCATCTGCTGCAGCTCATCTCGGCTGTAACCCAGCGTGTGGCCCAGATGATGGTTGCTGTAAATCATGTGACGGCTGGTGACGTCCTGGACGTACAGATGGTCGGGAACGGTGCGCACCACGTCGGACCAGAAACCTTCCCGTTCCTGCAGCGAGAGCTCGGTCTGCTTGCGATTGGTGATGTCGTTGATGTTCAGGATGACCGCATTGAAATCTTCGGCATGCTCGGGAAAACGCACCACCAGCCACAGATGCTTATCGTTGCCGCCGGCGTCCGGCAGGAGGATTTCTAGTTCCAGCTGACGCCGGCCATCGAGCACCGCCTCCAGTATCTGCAGGCCTATGCCTTGCCGGGAGCGTGGGCAACCTTCAATCAATTGCTGCCAGACGTTCTCCGCCGATTCGGCTTGCAGCAGTTGCGCCGCGACCTGATTGACTTCGGCGATGCGCAGTTGATGCAGCAGGCCTTCCAGCTGATCCGGGTGCTTTAGCAGGCGTGCCCTCAAATCTTCGCTGCTGAAGAGTTGCAGGTGTTTCAGGTATTCGGACAAGCCGGACAGGTCCAGCACGCACAGTGCGACGCCGGTGCCTTCGAAGATGTCTTTGTAGCGACGACGGCTTTCGTGCAACTGCAACTGGCGCCGACGCAAACTGCGCAATGCGAAAAGCGGAACGATGGAGCAGAGCAGGGCAATCAGGCATTTGCCGATCAACGGCGCGATCAGCGATTGACGGGTTTTGTACGCGTCGTAGAGGCCGCGCAGCTGCCAGTCGCTGTTGGTCAGCGGTTCGAGCAGCACGGTCTGGATGTTGCTGTCGGTCAGTTGCGCATCTTGTGCGCCGCCGCGATAAATCTGCCGCTGATTGTCGCGATTCTCCAACAGCCACGCTGGCTGATAGTCCTGATCGCTCTGGCGCGTCAGGGTTCTGAGCGCGGTCGGATTGAGCCGCAGCACCCAGTAGCGGTCGTTGCTGGCGCCGGGCTGACGAACGAACAGGTAAAAAGACGCACTGTCTCTGGCGTCTGCGTAATAGTAGGTGCGTCCCTGGATGGACGGCAGCATCTGAGTCAAAAAGCTGGCGTCGCTGCTCGCCGGGTCGCTGTCTGCAGTGACCTTCGCATCGGCGTCGAGCCACACGACACTGTCGAGGCCCGGCATCGATTGACGCAAATGAGCCAGCATCGATGCCTTCTGATCGGCGTTCTGAGGCGGGCCTTTGGCATCGTCCAGCAGATTGAGCGCAACCTGGGCATTGAGCGCCATGTTCAGACTAAGCCGGTCGGCCAGTTGAATGCTGTAATCCACCGCGCGTTGATGTTGACGCTCTTGGGTCTGCTGGAACTGCTCGACCAGTTGCCAGAGCAGAAGCGCAAGCATCAGCAGCACCAGCACCGCGAGCGCGCCTTTCAGCGAGCCTCGAAAAGGCACTGCCGTCGCGCTTCTCGATGGGCGCAAGGGTGAAGTGGGTGTTGGTGTGGACAAACTGTGATCCTGACTGCCGGACTGAATCAGCGTGTGCGAAATGCACTATATGCTCGACGCCCAAAGGGCGGCTAGCATGCCTTGACTTGTGGCTAAGTGCCAGCCCCATTGGGCCGCACGGTTTGCCCTGTCGACAGCATTCGGGTAGCTTTGCGCGACGCGCGCTGCGCCCGATTTCTGTACGCCTGACTCGACGCTTGCAAACATTGCTCCAGCTTTAATACCGGTGCTCGGAAGTTTGCCGCAGCTGTTGCGGTCAAGTATTGATCAATTCAAGGCCCGGAATCGCCCGACGGCAAGTTGCGCAGCTAAAAAAAGCGATTTTTGCGACTCGGCTCGCGCCTTTATTCACAGTCCTAACCAGGTTTTCATTCCATGGCTCAATACGTCTTCACCATGCATCGGCTGAGCAAAGTTGTTCCGCCGAAGCGGGAAATCCTGAAAAACATCTCACTGTCATTCTTCCCGGGCGCCAAGATCGGCGTCCTCGGCCTCAACGGGTCGGGTAAATCCACGCTGCTGAAGATCATGGCCGGTGTCGACACCGAGTTCGACGGTGAAGCGCGCCCGATGCCGGAACTGAACATCGGCTATCTGCCCCAGGAGCCACAGCTGGACCCGACCAAGACCGTTCGTGAAGTGGTCGAGGAAGCGGTCAGCGTGATCAAGGACGCTCAGGCTCGACTGGACGAGGTCTACGCGGCCTACGCCGAGCCTGATGCCGATTTCGACAAGCTCGCCGCTGAGCAAGCGAAGCTCGAAGCCATTCTTCAGGCCAGCGACGGTCACAACCTTGAACGTCAACTGGAAGTCGCCGCCGATGCGCTGCGTCTGCCAGCCTGGGACGCCAAGGTCGAACACCTCTCCGGCGGTGAGAAGCGCCGCGTGGCCTTGTGCCGCCTGCTGCTGTCCGCACCGGACATGCTGTTGCTCGACGAACCCACCAACCACTTGGACGCCGATTCCGTCGCCTGGCTGGAGCATTTCCTGCACGACTTCCCGGGCACCGTGGTTGCGATCACCCACGACCGTTACTTCCTGGATAACGTCGCTGGCTGGATTCTGGAACTCGACCGCGGAGCCGGTATTCCTTACGAGGGCAACTATTCCGGCTGGCTCGAAGCCAAGTCCGATCGTCTGGCCCAGGAATCCAAGCAGCAGTCGGCTCATGAAAAGGCCATGAAGGAAGAACTGGAATGGGTGCGCAAAGGCGCCAAGGCCCGTCAGTCCAAATCCAAGGCCCGTCTGCAACGCTTCGAAGAAATGCAGTCGCAGGAATTCCAGAAGCGCAGCGAGACCAACGAGATTTACATCCCGGCCGGTCCGCGCCTTGGCGACAAGGTCATCGAATTCAAGAACGTCAGCAAAGGCTACGGCGATCGCGTGCTGATCGACAACCTGTCGTTCGCCATGCCTAAAGGCGCCATCGTCGGCGTGATCGGCGGTAACGGTGCCGGTAAGTCGACCCTGTTCCGAATGCTGATGGGCAAAGAGCAACCGGATTCGGGCTCCATTGAAATCGGTGAAACCGTGCAACTGGCCTGCGTCGATCAGAGCCGTGACGACCTGGACGGCAGCAAAACCGTGTTCGCCCAGATTTCCGACGGTTCCGACATGATCAAGATCGGCAACTATGAAATCCCGTCGCGCACCTATGTGGGCCGTTTCAACTTCAAGGGCGGCGATCAGCAGAAGTTCGTCAAGGACCTGTCCGGTGGTGAACGCGGTCGTTTGCACCTGGCATTGACGTTGAAGGAGGGTGGCAACGTCCTGCTGCTCGACGAACCGTCCAACGACCTCGACGTCGAAACCTTGCGTTCGCTGGAAGAAGCGCTGCTGGACTTCCCGGGCGCCGCCATTGTGATCTCCCACGATCGGTGGTTCCTTGACCGCGTGGCGACTCACATCCTTGCGTACGAAGATGACTCGCAGGCTGTGTTCTTCGAAGGCAACTACACCGAGTACGAAGCCGATCGCAAGAAACGCCTGGGCGACGCCGCCGCCCAACCGCACCGCGTACGCCACAAAAAACTCGCCTGATCCGCGATGCGCACGAAAAACGGAGCCTCAGGGCTCCGTTTTTTTTACCTCGAAAGATGGGCTGACCCCAACCTCTGTGGGAGCGAGCTTGCTCGCGAAGACGTTCGTATCCGACAAAGCTCTATTGCCTGACCACACCCCGCAGCAGACGCACACACCCGGCAATCAACATCCCCGACAAGGCCTCTGCCAAGTCACGTATCCGCCTCAATCTGCAGAATCTCGATGATCTGATCCCCCGCCGGACGCTGCCAGGTGACCTCATCACCCACTTCCGCGCCCAGCAACGCTTTGCCCAAGGGCGAGGCCCAGTTGATCAGCTGGCTGGCGGCATCGGCCTGATCCTCGCCCACCAGCTGCACGCGCTGTGATTGATCGTCTTCATCAGCAAACGTCACCCAGCTGCCGATCTGTACTTTTTCCGTGGAGATCGCTGGCGTCACCACTTGAGCGCTGTGCAGACGCTGATTGAAATAACGCAGGTCGCGTTCGATGTCGGCCAAGCGCTGTTTGTCTGCACTTTCTCCGCGCGATGTCTGCTCGCCATGCTGCGCCTGCAACGTCGCCACATGCGTCTGCAGTTGGGCAAGTCCGTTGGCGGTCACGTAATTGGGATTGCCGCTGACCTGGCGCTCTACCGGCTGACTCGCCTGCGCGGCGGCGTGATCTTCATTGACGAAGGCCCTACTCATGATGTGCTCCCTGTTCAAGACTCATGAACGTTGGGCCGTGCCGACACGCGGATAGTTTCCTCGTCGATCCGCCAACGACCTGCACGTCAGTGAGAGCGGTAGGCCTTGGCGGCGTCCTGCGTCTTCTGCTGTTCCCAGGCCCGGTCGCGGTCATTCCAGATACTGTCGCGGCCCTGATCCTGAATATTGCGATTCTCCAACTGCGCCTGACACTGACGGAATCCGTCGCTCCACCCTTGCGCGTAGATCGTGTCACGCAGATAACGCGGAACATCCTTTTTGTATTGCCCCTTCATGATGTCCACCGACTGCCGGCCACTGCCGCAGCCATCCTGAAAACCATCGGCAAACGCCGGCGGGTAACCTTCGGCCAATAACTGGTCGTGGGTAGACTGACATCCGGCGACAACCACCACACACCACAGCACTGCCCAGCGCGCATTCATTTCCGTAACCCTCGAACTTATGGAAAAAGTTTAGAAGCGGATCTGTGAGTTATTTGTAAAAGCGCTGTAGGAAATCCATTAACCGATGTCCGGTCAGGCGCGATAAGTTCCGGCTTTCCGCCTGATGGCCCCATTCTGAAAAAACTTTTAGTAATTTCCGTACGGCGGGCCTGAGAAGATTCAACGTTGGTAAACTGTCGCGCTGCGTCAAACCGTTTAGGAAGATTGATGAACCTCAGAACGATCCTGATCCTCGGCGCACTCAGCGCTTTCGGCCCCTTGGCCATCGACTTTTATCTGCCCGGCTTTCCAGCCATCGCCCTGGCCTTTGGCACGGACGAAAAACACGTCCAGATGACCCTGGCCTCCTATTTCCTGGGCTTGAGCATCGGCCAACTGGTCTACGGCCCGATTGCCGACCGCTTCGGCCGCAGAATTCCGCTGCTGTTCGGCGTTGGATTATTCACCCTTGCATCGCTTGCCTGCGCGCTCGCTCCAAGCCTTGAATGGTTGATCGCCGCGCGGTTTGTCCAGGCGCTGGGTGGCTGCGCCGGGATGGTGTTGTCGCGTGCGATCGTCAGCGACAAGTGCTCGCCCGTGGATTCGGCGAAAGTGTTCTCGCAGCTCATGCTGGTCATGGGGCTTGCACCCATTCTGGCGCCGATGCTGGGCGGCCTGCTGGTGAACGTCTACGGCTGGCAGACCATCTTCCTGACGCTCACGGTGTTCAGCGCGCTCACCGCCGCCGCGGTGTTCAAGGGATTGCCGGAAAGCATGCCGGCTGATCATCCACGTCTGCCGTTGTCAGGTGCCCTGGGTTCGTACTGGCGATTGTTCGGCGACCGGATTTTCCTCGGCCACGCGCTGACCGGCGGGATTGCCATGGCCGGCATGTTCTCCTACATCGCAGGTTCGCCGTTCGTGTTCATCAAGCTCTACGGTGTGCCGGCAGAACACTACGGCTGGCTGTTCGGCACCAATGCGGCGGGCTTCATCCTGATCGCTCAAGTCAATGCCCGTCTGGTGGGGCGTTACGGGCCGGCCTGGTTGTTGTCCAGAACGGTCTGGATCTATCTGGCCGCCGCACTGACGCTGCTCGGAATTGCGTCGATGCACACCGAAAGGCTTTGGCCGCTGCTGATCCCGCTGTTCGTGTACATCGCCAGCCTGGGCTGCATCATTCCCAACGCCTCGGCCTGTGCGATGAGCGGGCAGGGCAGGCGCGCCGGAAGCGCGTCGGCGCTGCTCGGTTGTCTGCAGTTCAGCGTGGCGGCAGGCGCCGCGGCCCTGGTCGGCGTGTTGCACGACGGCACGGCGGTGCCGATGGCCGCCGTCATTACCCTGTGCGGCGTTCTGGCGGCGGGCCTCGCGACGATCACTCGTCGCGCTCAGCAAAAGCGTGATGCGTTGGTGCAACGCGAAGACGTCCGCATCTGAGCCCATCGGCAACGCGCACGGCGTTGCCGACTCCCTTCCGACAATTAACACCGGTACGGACGTGTTCGGTGAGTAGAAAAAACAAACTCCCTTTGCAGCTTATTACTACTTAAAAAGTCGAAACTTCTTACATAAAAACACCGATCAATAAAGTGGGCTGTTGTCGATCAGTTGCTGGTGCCGAAATCATGCACGCTCAGAGAGATTTATTTCTTGAAAGTTTTTTGACCTTTGGTTGTAGGCATTTGCCATCGCGACATTTCCAGATTTTCGAGGAATGCCTTCTGACGCCCGGTTTTGAACGGTTAAGTGGCCGTATCGCCGCTTGCATTAACATCTGTAACGGGCAAGCTTTGCACAACGTTCGTCAGGACGGCTTACATCCTCTTGCGGCCGAGCCGTCCCGCTTAATTATCTGGCGAAGGTACGGCTTATACTATGCGGCCGCAGTCGATCCGATTTAACAGAACACCGTTCGTAACTGTGATGATCCTTATTCCGGAGCTGTAATGTGGGCGAATTCTGACATTCGGAATTCCCCTTGGCTGATATAGATCAAGGCCCCAGCGCGCTCCGGACGACCATTATGGTTGGACCCGTGTATGGATAGCGATCAGGCGTGGATTACAACAGTGATCTCACGCCGTGGTTTTTCGTTCGAGACGATATTGCCGGGTCATCGCAACAGATGAATGTTCAACAGGGAGTGAAGACATGGAACACGTACCTTGCATCAGCCAGATCGCCGCGTTACTGGCCGATCCCAAACGCAGCGCGATCATGTGGGCGCTGATGGACGGAACGTCACGCGCCGCTGACGAACTGGCCCTGATGGTCGGGTTGTCGACCGCCTCCGTAGGTGCGCATGTCGCGCGACTCGCTTCTGGTGGATTGCTGCGTCAAGAAGTGCGCGGGCGCAAGCGCTTCTTCAGACTGGCCGCGCCGGAAGTAGGCGTGGCGGTTCAGGCGCTGGTCAGTGCGTCGATGGTCAGCGCCGAGCTGATCAACCGCAGCCTCGCGCAACCGTTGCCGCCGTTGCCACTGCGCAGGGCTCGCGTCTGTTCGGATCACCTGGGCGGTGAGATGGCAACCGAGTTGTATCAGCGGATGTTGGGCGCCGGCTGGATCGAGCAATCCGAACAGCGCCTGGAAGTCACCAGCGTGGGCGTTTCCAGATTTGCCGAGCGCGGCATTTTCGTTCCGGCACTGGCCCACCGACGACGGGAGACCGTTTGCGCATGCGCTGATTGCAATGAAAGCAGTCCGCATCTTGGAGGTGCGCTGGGCGCCGGACTTCTACAGTTGTTCCTGCAGTTGGGTTGGCTGCGGGCGACCGAGGAGGCCAGTACGCTGCAGGTGTCTTCCAACGGGCAGCGTGAAATCAACCGCATTGCCGCGGCGGCGTAGCCGATCGTTGCTGCTAGGCAGTTGCGTGAAGGGCGTGTCGATGGGGCGTCGACAGCTTGCCGGCGCGGGCACGGTTTACGTGCGCGACCGGCAATCTGTGGCTATCTCTAACCTGTGACGATCACGGTTTGATCAGGCGGGCGTCCAGACTGTTCTGCGCCAGGCGTTGCGCCTGTGCTTCGGTCATGCCCAGATGCGTGTGCAGTGCATGGAAGTTCTCGGTGACATACCCACCGAAATACGCCGGGTCATCGGAGTTGACGGTCACTTTCACACCGCGCTCGAGCATGTCGAGGATGTTGTGCTGGCTCATGTCGTCGAACACGCAGAGCTTGGTGTTGGACAACGGGCAGACGGTCAGCGGGATCTGCTCGTCGATGATTCGCTGCATCAGGCGCTCGTCTTCGATCGCACGTACGCCGTGGTCGATCCGCTGGATTTTCAGCAGATCGAGCGCTTCCCAAATGTATTCCGGCGGGCCTTCTTCACCCGCGTGAGCCACGGTCAGGAAGCCCTCATTACGTGCGCGGTCGAACACACGCTTGAACTTGCTGGGCGGGTGGCCCTGCTCAGAACTGTCCAGACCCACTGCCACGAATGCGTCGCGGAAGGGCAGCGCCATGTCGAGGGTCTTTTCGGCTTCTTCTTCGCTCAGATGACGCAGGAAGCTGAGAATCAGGCCGCTGCTGATGTTCAGTTTTTCCTTGCCATCCTTCAGCGCGTGAGCGATGCCGTTGAGCACGACCTCGAACGGGATACCCCGATCGGTATGGGTCTGCGGGTCGAAGAACGGTTCGGTGTGGATCACGTTCTGCGCCTTGCAGCGTTCCAGGTAAGCCCAGGTCAGGTCGTAAAAATCCTGCTCCGTGCGCAGCACGTCCGCGCCTTGGTAATAGAGGTCGAGAAATTCCTGCAGGTTGTTGAAGGCGTACGCTTTGCGCAGGGCATCGACGTCGTTCCACGGCAGGGCGATTTTGTTGCGCTCAGCCAGCGCGAACAACAATTCCGGCTCCAGCGAACCCTCCAGGTGGAGATGCAGTTCTGCCTTGGGCAGGGCGTTCAACCAGTCGTACATGTGCGTTTCTCATCAGGTGCAATGTCGGCATTCTACAGATTCATCGGGCCAGGCTGGGTAAAAACCTGACCGGACGGTTCATACCTGCGGCAAGGGGGTGCGACAAAAGACCTCCGAACATCCGGGCGTCGCTGTGAAACCTTTATTTACAATCAGCACTCTCAACGGCTTCAATCCGGAATACTTCATGGACGTGCGGCATCGGTCGCAGGGATAAAGGCAGCGATGGGCACGATTCTCAAGCAGGAAAAATTTCTACTACTGGCGATCATCGCAACGTGCATCGCCTATCCGCTGGAACACGTTCTGCTCAGTAATGGGCACACGGTCGCGTTGTTGGCGGGTGTGGCGCTGGTGGGGTTCATCATCTGTGCCTCGATGCGCGTCGCTCACCACGCCGAATTGCTGGCGGAAAAGGTCGGCGATCCCTATGGCACGATGATCCTGACGCTGTCGGCAGTGCTGGTGGAAGTGGTCATCCTGGCAATCATGATGAGCAACGAGCCTTCGCCGACGCTGGTACGCGACACGATTTACTCGGCTGTCATGCTCGACATCAACGGGATTCTCGGACTGGCCGCGCTGATGGGCGGGCTCAAGCATGGCGAGCAGTCCTACAACGATGACTCCGCGCGGTCCTACAGCGTAATGATCCTGACCGCGATGGCAGTGTCGATGGTCGTGCCGGAGTTCATTCCCGAATCCAACTGGAAGGTCTACTCGGCCTTCACCATCGGCGCGATGATCGTGCTGTACGGTCTGTTCCTGCGCATGCAGGTGGGGCCGCACAGTTATTTTTTCAGTTACAGCTACCCGGATAAAAAACGCCGCAAGGACCAGCCCGAGCAGCACAGTGAGCCGGTCAACCTGGCTTTTTCGATCGGTACGCTGGTCTTTGGCGTCGTCGTGATCGGCGCGCTGGCCGAGGTGATGTCCAAGACCGTCGATCTGGGACTGGAGGGCAGCGGCGCGCCGCCGGTAATGACGGCGATCCTGGTGGCCGCGATCTCGGCGGCGCCTGAAATTCTCACGGCCTTGCGCGCGGCATTGGCCAACCGCATGCAGTCGGTGGTCAACATCGCACTGGGAGCGTCGCTGTCGACGGTCATCCTGACGGTCCCGGTCATGGAAGCGATGGCGCTCTATACCGGTCAGCCGTTCCAGATGGCGATGACGCCGGTCCAGACGCTGATGATATTCGTCACGTTGCTGGTCAGTGCGATCAACCTCAACGACGGCGAAACCAACGCCATCGAAGGCATGACTCACTTCGTACTGTTTGCCACGTTCGTGATGCTGTCGCTGTTGGGGCTGTGACGACGCGGCCGATTTGCCAGCGATTGCAAACGCTGGCAAATCTGCAGCGGCTTCAAGGTTCCCGCCATCAACCCTGGATCAATGCTGCCGCTGCCTGTCGGTGATCGGCGATCAGGCCTGCGACGTCCAGCCCTTCGACCTGGCCGTCGATCACGCGCCATTGACCGCCGATCATCACGCGATCTGCCCGGTCCGCGCCACACAGCAGAAGCGCCGAGACCGGATCATGGCTGCCGGAGAAACGCAGTTCATCGAGTTTGAACAGCGCCAGATCTGCTTGTTTTCCGACCGCCAACTCGCCGATATCGCTGCGCCCCAGCAGCCGCGCCGACCCCTTGCTCGCCCATCGCAGCACCAATTGCGGTGTGGTCCGTTCAGCGCCGTAGCGCAGTCGTTGCAGATACAGCGCCTGCCGGGCCTCGAGCATCATGTTGGATGCATCGTTAGACGCCGATCCATCCACGCCCAGACCCAGCGGCGCGCCGGCGGCGATCAGATCCAGTGTCGGGCAGATGCCGGAAGCCAGTCGCATGTTCGAGGTCGGGCAATGACAGACACCCGTGCCCGCGTTGCCCAGTCGGGCGATTTCCTGCTCATTGAAGTGAATCCCGTGAGCGAGCCAGGTGCGTGGGCCCAGCCAGCCGACACTTTCCAGATAATCCACTGTGCGCAGGCCGAACCGTTGCAGGCAGAAGTCTTCTTCGTCCAGCGTCTCGGCCAGGTGTGTATGCAGCCGCACGTCCAGCTGTTCGGCCAGGGCCGCGCTTTCGGTCATGATTTGCGTGGTGACGGAAAACGGCGAGCAGGGCGCCAGGGCGATCTGAATCCGGGCGCCGTCGCCGCGCTCGTGGTAGGTCTCGATCAGACGCTGGCTGTCCTCGAGAATCACGTGCCCCTGCTGCACGGTTTGCTGAGGCGGCAGGCCACCGTCCGCTTCACCCAGGCTCATCGAGCCGCGCGTGAGCATCGCCCGCATGCCCAGTTCCCGCACGCTCTGGACCTGTACGTCAATCGCGTTTTCCAGCCCGTCGGGAAACAGGTAATGATGGTCAGCGGCAGTGGTGCAACCGGACAGCAACAGTTCCGCCAGCGCCACTTTGCTTGCCAGCGCCAGCTTTTCCGGCGTCAGACGCGCCCAGACCGGATAGAGGGTTTTGAGCCAGGGAAACAACGGCTGGTTGACCACCGGACCCCATGCGCGGGTCAGCGTCTGATAGAAGTGATGATGCGTGTTGATCAGGCCCGGCAGCAGCACATGTTCGCGGGCGTCGAAGATTTCATCGCAAGGCTGCGAGGGCGCCTGGCCAGTGGCAAGCATTTCGACGATCACGCCGTTTTCCACGACCACGCCACCTTGGGCGTCGAGATCGTTGGCAGTGAACACAGCGAGGGGATTTTTCAACCAGATACGGATCGCGGGCATGGTGCCGGCTCCTCTGAAAGTGGGTTCAGGTCGCCAGCTCAGTTTTGCCCTGTCTGCTGATCCAGGGTCGCTACGGCGTCGGATGATGCGCGTGGCGAGGGTGGGAATTCTAGAAGGGGGTGCGCACTTCGATCAAGCGTTGAGCACCGCCATTTTTGAAGGGGAGCGGCCCTTAAGCACTGAACCGCTCCGTCCAATCGGCAACGATTACCAGGGAATCGTCTCACCTTTGTAGTTCACAAAATGGTGTCCACCCTTGCCCGCAAAACGCTCGAGCTGCTCCACCATGCCGTTGACACTGGTCTGCACGTCGATGTCCGCACCTTCGCCACCCATGTCAGTGCGGACCCAGCCCGGGTGCATCGACAGAACGGTGGGCTTGTTTTCACCCAGTTGCGTCACGAATGTGTTGGTCATCGAATTCAACGCGGCTTTGCTGGCTTTATACAGGGCCATTTCCGGTGCATCCGGCATGGTTACGCTGCCAAGTACCGAACTCATGAACGCGATGACGCCGGTCTCTGGACGGATATGGTTGACGAAGCGCTTGGCCAGCCGAATCGGCGCGACAGCATTGGTCAGGAACAGCTGGCCCAGCTCGCCCGCAGTGGCGTCGGTGGGATTGTCATGTTTCGGACCGCTGATCCCGGCGTTCACGAACAGCAGGTCATAGGTCTGGTCTTTCAAGTTGTGCGTCAGCACTTCCAGCGACGATTGCTCGTCCATGTCCAGTGTCTGGACGTGGACGCCAGGTACTGCCTTCAAGGCGTCCGAATGGAGCGGGTCACGGACGGTCGCAGTGACATCCCAACCTTGTTCGGTCAGGCGCTTTACCAGTCCCAGGCCCAGGCCCCGAGACGCACCGATGATCAGTGCAGTTTTCTTGGCAGACATATTTAAACTCCTTGAAGAACGAAACCACTGTGCTCTCAGAGTGGACCGCGCACGCCAGAAGGAATTTGGTTTTTCTGGCTCGCGTCAGTCGGCTTCCATGAGGTGAAGCTGAGGTGTCGCAACGTAACAGATGGATGGGCGGTCAGTGAGTAAACATTTTTTGAGTGAAGCTTCCGACAGGCTGACAGACGCTGCTGGAGGCCCTGCCCGAAGGGGCTGTAAGCGATTGTCACAAAGGTTCAATTAATTTGTACGAAAAATGACCAAACCCGTGCAGGCGAGGTATTCCCGGCGCTGTGGACAACCTTGCACGTGTTATCCACAGGATGCTCCACAGTTAATGTGCGCAAGCTGAAAACCGCGGTATAAGCGACCTCGCCCTAGGATCTAGTCGTGATAAGGCGACCTAACTCACTGTTTTCCGGCTGAATTATTCTGCGCAGGGTGTGATTGATCAAAAAATGATCATCACTGCGCAGCCCATGTGGATCAAGGCCTGCGCTGGGATGTGCTCAGCTTGTCCACAGGCAGGTGCACAGTAGATGTGGGCAACGTGTTCAGTTCTGTCGTTCGATGTCAGGGCCGATGCAGCACGATGCGTCCACGGCTGATATCCGAAAGCTGACGCTGAAAGGTGTCTATGTGCTCGGGGGCCAGCGCAACCTTGAGGTCCACACCAACGGCGGTGAAGTCTTCTCCCTTCACCCGCCCGTCGAGTTCAGAAAGGCGCAATTTCACCAAGGCCAATTCACTGAACGAACAGTCAAATGTCACTTCAACCCGATTGACCAAGGCGCGACGGTCAGCCTGTTGCAAGCACTTGTTCGCTCCGCCGCCGTAGGCCCGGGCAAGCCCGCCGGTACCCAGTTGAATGCCGCCATACCAGCGAATGACGAGCACCACCACTTGATCGAAATCCTGCGATTCGATAGCCGCCAGAATCGGTCGGCCGGCAGTGCCGCCCGGTTCGCCGTCGTCGGTGCTGCGGTATTGCGCGCCGAGTTTCCAGGCCCAGCAATTGTGCGTGGCGTTCAAGTCGCTGTGCTGTTCGATGAACGCCTGCGCGTCGGCGGGACTGTTTATAGGCGCGGCGAGGGTGATGAAGCGGCTCTTGCGAATCTCTTCGCGAAACTCGCATGGGCCGATAAGGGTTGAGGGCATCAATGTGTCCAGCTGGCGTTCGTTGAGGCTTCAGATCGGCGGCGTCAGCCCGCAGCCTTTGAGAATGATGCGAATCAGGTTATCACCTGCCACTTCCATGTCTTGCTTGGTCAGACGGCTGCGGCCTGTCACCTGACAGATTTGAGTGGCGAAATCCGCGTAGTGCTGAGTGCTGCCCCACAGCAGGAAAATCAGATGCACCGGGTCCACGGGGTCCATTTTTCCGGCATCGATCCACGCCTGGAACACAGCCGCCCGGCCTTGAAACCACTGTCGATAATCCTGACTGAAATATTCGTTGAGGCACTCGCCACCGCTGATGATTTCCATGGCGAAGATCCGCGACGCCTGCGGCTGGCGACGAGAAAACTCCATCTTGGCGCGAATGTACTGAGTCAGCGCCTGAGCCGGGTCATCGTCGACCTTCAGGTTGTTGAACGTGCTGTCCCACAACTGAATGATGTTGCTCAAGACCGCGATGTACAGCCCCAGCTTGTTGGTGAAGTAATAATGCAGATTGGCTTTCGGCAGACCGGCGTTCTGCGCGATGGTATTCATGCTGGTGCCTTTGAAACCGTGGCGAGCGAACTCGTCCTCGGCGGCTTTCATGATCGCTTCTTCGTTCTTCTGACGAATACGGCTGGCCGGTTTCGTGGCGCTGGCGCTGTGAGCAGGGACTTCAAGGGTCATGTGCGTTTCCAGACGGATCATTGTGTGCGACGCGGTGAACAGATAACGCACCCGCGTCGATCCGACAAGCGCCTGCGATGCAAATTAATGCTCGAACGCCTCAAGTTCCTGCTTTTTTTCAGCGCTGGCCTCCTTCTTCTCCGGCAGCAACAGACTCATGACGATCGCGGTCAGCCCGCCGCTGGTGATCGCGGAGTCAAACAGGTTCTGCACCAATTGCGGCAAATGATGGAGCAACGTCGGTTGGGCGGCGATACCCAGCCCGACACCGAACGAAGTGGCGATGATCAACATGCTGCGTCGGTCCAGCGGCGACTGGGCAAGGATGCGCACACCCGCCGCGGCCACGCTGCCGAACATCACCAGCGTCGCCCCGCCCAGCACCGGCTTGGGAATCTGCTGAAGAATCGCGCCGATGACAGGGAAAAGTCCGAGCAAAAACAGGATCAGTCCGATGTAGAGACCCACGTACCGACTGGCCACGCCCGTCAGCTGAATAACTCCATTGTTCTGGGCGAATGTCGTGTTGGGGAACGCGCTGAATGTCGCCGCGATCATGCAACTCACGCCATCGCCCAGCACGCCGCCTTTCAAACGAGCGATATAGCTGGGGCCTTTGATGGGCTCGCGAGACAGCATGCAGTTGGCGGTCAGGTCGCCAACGGTCTCAATGCTGCTGATCAGATAAATCAGCGCAACGGGCAGGAAAGCTGCCCAGTCAAAGCTGAATCCGAACTTGAAGGGGATCGGAACACTGATCAGCGCAACGTCGCCGATGGCCTGCGGCGCAAGCTTTCCGGAAAACCAGGCCGCGATGCTGCCGACCGCCAGGCCGATGATGATGGCAGACAAACGAATCCAGGGTGTATTCGAGCGATTGAGCAGGATGATCACGAGCAGCACGAACGTACCGAGCAGCAGGTTGCGCGGCTCGCCGAAATCCGGTGCGTTGAAGCCACCGCCCAAGTCCGTGACGCCAACCTTGATCAGGCTCACGCCGATCAATGTAATGACGATGCCTGTGACCAGCGGCGTGATGACCCGACGAAGCTGTCCGATGAACCGGCTGAGCACGATTTGCACAATCGCACCGAAGAAGCATACCCCGAACACCATGGCCATGATGTCCTCCGGGCTGCCGCCGCGCGCCTTGACCATGAAGCCTGCTGACAGCACTGCCCCCAAGAACGCAAAGCTGGTGCCTTGGAGGCAGATCATGCCGGCACCGATTCCGAACGGACGACGCGCCTGGATGAATGTGCCTACACCAGAAACCATCAGTGCCATGCTGATCAGGTAGGGCAGATACGCACCCAGGCCCAAGGCTGAGCCGATGATCAGGGGGGGTGTAATGATGCCGACGAATGCCGCAAGCACATGCTGAATCGCCGCCAGTATGGCGGGCGCCGGGCGGGGACGATCATTCAGTCCGTAGATCAGGTCGTTATTCTCTGGCGCATCAGGCTGCATGTCGTGCTCTCGGTTTCTGTGGGGGGCCAAGTCGACGCGGCATGAACGGCGCCAACCTGACTCGTATTGCAAAAACCTGTCCAACTGATCAGGTAGTCGGTTCACGACTCTCGTTATTGCCAGCTATTTCAATTAGTTAGCTAATGAAGGCGTCATCTCGACGGCACTGACTGGTGACGCTGTTCGCGCTTGCAGGCCTCATCGTGTCGCAGCCAGACTTTCAAGAAAGCTCTCCAGCACCAAATGAGGGCGACGCCCTTTGCGGGTGACGGTTACCAGGCTCAGATCATAAAAGCGAGTGCGCGGTTTGAGCGGCCGCAGTCGGCCTTGCTGAACCCAGAATGTCGCGTAGTGATCTGGCAGGTAGCCGATGTAACGCCCCGTCAGGATGAGAAATGCCATGCCTTCCCGATCCGAAGCACTGGCCGTGCATTTGAGCGCCTGATAGTGCGCCTGGATCTCGGCGGGAAGTCGAAATGTCGGGGCGATCGCCTCCTGATCCGCGATCCGCTCATCGTCCAGTTGGGCGTCATCCACATAAAACAATGGATGACCCACTGCGCAGTACAGCAGCGAGCGTTCGCTATACAGCGGCTGGTACTCCAGACCCGACAGTGCGCTGGCCTGAGGCACGACACCCACATGCAGGCTACCGTCGAGCACACCTTGCTCGACCTCATTGGGGGCGATCATCCGGATGTTGATGTGCACATCCGGCCCGCGCTCTTTCAACTGTGAAAGCGCGTGGGTGATTCGCATGTGGGGGAGGGTCACGAGATTGTCAGTCAGGCCGATGTTCAGCTCGCCTCGAAGGTGTCGGTGAAGACCGTTTACTTCCGTACGAAAACTCTCGAGTGCGCTGAGCAGCTGGAGCGATGACTGATACACCTCACGACCTTCTTCTGTCAGGGAAAACCCCGCTCGCCCACGCTGACAGAGACGAAGTCCCAAGCGTTGTTCGAGATCGCTCATTTGCTGACTGATCGCGGATCGGCCAATCCCCAGCGCACTTTCGGCTGCGGAGAAACCGCCCGACTCGACGACGCTGCGAAAGATGCGCAGCAGGCGGATATCAAAATCACTCACTTGTGCCAGCGGATCGGAACGTCGAGTACTCATAGTTTAGTAGTCAGCCAACTAAAGATCATAAAAGCAGGGTTTTCCCGACTTTATGCCCGTGGCAACGTAGCTGCAACCGGCACTGCTTCCCGATCCTGTTCAAGGGAATGAAGACAGGCCACCCACGTCCTTGTGAGGTTATTCCGATGAACATGCCCGAATCGTCCGATATGTCGCTGGCCAGTCAGTTGAAACTCGATGCTCACTGGATGCCCTACACGGCCAATCGCAATTTCCAGCGTGATCCGCGACTGATCGTGGCTGCAGAAGGCAGCTATCTGACTGACGACAAGGGGCGCAAGATTTACGATGGCCTCTCTGGTCTGTGGACCTGCGGCGCGGGTCACACACGCAAGGAAATCCAGGAAGCCGTGGCCAGGCAACTGGGCACTCTCGATTACTCGCCCGCTTTCCAGTTCGGCCATCCGTTGTCATTCCAGCTGGCTGAGAAAATCACTGAGTTGACGCCGGGCAACCTCAATCATGTGTTCTATACCGACTCGGGTTCGGAGTGTGCCGACACGGCGGTCAAGATGGTTCGCGCTTACTGGCGCCTGAAAGGCCAGGCGACCAAGACGAAAATGATCGGGCGCGCCCGGGGTTATCACGGCGTGAACATTGCGGGCACCAGCCTGGGCGGCGTCAACGGCAACCGCAAGATGTTCGGTCAACTGATGGATGTCGATCATCTGCCTCACACATTGCTGGCAAGCAACGCGTATTCCCGGGGGATGCCAGAGCAGGGCGGCATCGCGCTGGCAGACGAGATGCTCAAGTTGATCGAACTGCACGACGCTTCCAACATCGCAGCCGTGATCGTCGAGCCGATGGCCGGCTCTGCTGGCGTCATCGTGCCTCCGCAGGGCTACCTCAAACGCCTTCGTGAAATCTGCGACCAGCACAATATTCTGCTGATCTTCGACGAGGTGATCACGGGCTTTGGTCGTACCGGCTCGATGTTCGGCGCAGACAGTTTCGGGGTGACCCCTGACCTGATGTGCATCGCCAAGCAGGTGACCAATGGCGCCATTCCGATGGGCGCAGTGATCGCCAGCAGCGAGATCTACCAGACGTTCATGAACCAGCCGACTCCTGAATACGCGGTCGAATTTCCCCACGGTTATACCTATTCCGCACACCCGGTCGCTTGCGCTGCGGGGCTGGCGGCGCTGGATATCCTCAAGCGTGAAAATCTGGTGCAGCAAGTCGCTGAGACCGCGCCGCATTTCGAGAATGCGCTGCACGGTCTTAAAGGCAGCAAAAACGTCATCGACATTCGCAACTACGGCCTGGCAGGTGCGATTCAGATTGCTGCCCGCGATGGCGATGCAATCGTTCGACCGTTCGAGACCGCGATGAAACTGTGGAAAGCCGGTTTCTATGTCCGCTTCGGTGGTGACACGCTGCAGTTCGGGCCAACGTTCAACAGCAAACCTCAGGATCTGGACCGCATGTTCGATGCGGTCGGCGAAGCGCTCAACCAGATCGACTGACCTACCTGACTTATCAACAGGCGCGGCTCAGGCTGCGCCTGCGAGCACCCTTTTGCGGAGTTAACCCATGAGCAACATTCAACACTTGATTCACGGCGAACTGGTCAGCGACACCGGTCGCACCGCCGACGTGTTCAATCCGTCCACCGGACAGGCGATTCACAAGGTCCCGTTGGCCAGTCGCGAAACCGTGCAGCAGGCGATCGATTCGGCCAAGGCGGCTTTCCCGGCATGGCGCAACACGCCACCTGCCAAACGCGCCCAGGTCATGTTTCGCTTCAAGCAACTGCTGGAACAGAACGAAGCGCGCATCGCTCAGTTGATCAGTGAAGAACATGGCAAGACCCTGGAAGATGCTGCCGGCGAATTGAAGCGTGGGATCGAAAACGTCGAGTACGCCAGTGCCGCGCCCGAGATTCTGAAGGGTGAGTACAGCCGTAACGTCGGCCCGAACATTGACGCCTGGTCCGACTTCCAGCCGCTGGGTGTCGTGGCGGGAATCACACCGTTCAACTTTCCGGCCATGGTGCCACTGTGGATGTACCCATTGGCGATCGCCTGTGGCAACTGCTTTATCCTCAAGCCGTCCGAGCGCGATCCAAGCTCGACGCTGCTGATCGCTCAGTTGCTGCATGAGGCAGGTTTGCCCAAGGGCGTCCTGAACGTCGTGCACGGCGACAAGGCCGCGGTCGATGCGCTGATCGAGGCGCCAGAGGTCAAAGCGCTCAGCTTCGTCGGCTCCACGCCGATCGCCGAGTACATCTATAAGGAAGCGACATCGCGCGGCAAGCGTGTTCAGGCACTCGGCGGCGCCAAAAACCACGCGGTGCTGATGCCGGATGCCGATCTCGACAATGCGGTCAGTGCATTGATGGGCGCGGCCTACGGTTCGTGTGGCGAGCGCTGCATGGCTATTTCGGTCGCCGTTTGCGTGGGCGATCAGGTTGCTGATGCGCTGGTAGCCAAACTGGTGCCGCAGATCAAGGCGTTGAAAATTGGCGCAGGCACCAGCTGTGGCCTCGACATGGGACCACTGGTGACCGGTCAGCATCGGGATAAAGTCAGCGGCTATATAGAAGACGGCGTGGCGGCGGGTGCAAAGCTGGTCGTCGACGGTCGGGGTCTGACCGTTTCAGGTCACGAAGAGGGTTTCTTCCTGGGCGGATGCTTGTTCGATCAGGTCACCCCGCAGATGCGTATCTATAAGGAAGAGATCTTCGGTCCGGTTCTCTGCATCGTCCGGGTCGACAGTCTTGAGCAGGCGATGCAGCTGATCAACGATCACGAATACGGCAACGGCACCTGCATCTTCACCCGCGACGGTGAAGCCGCCCGGCTGTTCTGCGATGAGATCGAGGTCGGCATGGTCGGCGTCAATGTGCCGTTGCCTGTGCCGGTGGCTTACCACAGCTTTGGCGGCTGGAAACGTTCTCTGTTCGGCGACTTGCATGCTTACGGTCCGGATGGCGTGCGTTTCTATACTCGTCGCAAGGCCATCACCCAGCGCTGGCCGCAGCGGGCCAGCCACGAGGCTTCGCAGTTTGCCTTCCCAAGTCTTTAATCACGCGCAAGAGGGCGGGCTGCAAGGTTCGCCTTTTCGCTTATCAGCTGATTTTTGACCGATATGACAATTTAATGAAATTAGGGGTTGACGCCCCTCTCAATGTCTCTATAATTCGCCCCACTTCCGGCGCAGACGAAAC